>NZ_CP067011.1:0-52624 GCF_016599755.1 Corynebacterium kefirresidentii | reverse complement strand
CCCTTAACCCACTTGCTTTGGACATAAAAAAGCTCCCAGGCATCCCCGGGAGCTTGTCTCGGGCATCCCCGAGACGTCGGAATAACCGAAAGGAATCAGTTAAACACTCGACACGATTGATCGTAGAAAACGTAGCCGAAAAAAGCAACAAACTCCCACGTGAGACGTAAAATCAAAGCTCCCAATTAAACATATGCCAAGACATATGTTTAAGCATATGGCTTAACATATGGCAGAACATATGCTAATATGAAACCCACAGCTCAAAGGACACTTTGAGAACACAACACTCGACACCTAAAAGGAGCAGCCATGCCCGTAATTTCCTGCCTCAACGCCAAAGGCGGAACCGGAAAAACCACCAGCGCAATCAACCTCGCCGCCGTCGCCGCCTACCGTGGATACACCGTCCACGTCCTCGACGCCGACGCCGAACAAGGCACCGCCTCCGAATGGATCGAATACGCCAACGACGCCTTCGAAGAAAACCCCAACGCCCCCCACGTTGACGTCGAAGTCGAAGCCGTCAACCGAGGAATCCTCGCGCGCAAGGTAAAAAAATACAGCGACGACCTTGTCATCATCGACGGCCCACCCAGCAATCACAGCATGTCTGAACTCATCATCGAAAACTCAGACTTCGTCGTCATTCCCACCACCGGCACCCACACGGATATGGCACAAACCTGGAAAATCATCGACGTCATTCCAGAAGGCAAACACTACGCCGTACTGCCCACCATCTGGGACAAGCGCAAAAGCACTGCCGACCGCGCCCGGAAAGTCCTTGAAGACGAAGGAATCCCAGTCATTTGGCCCGGCGTAGAATCCCGCGCCTACTTCGACCGCCAATTCGGACACTGGCCCCGCAACAGCGCCAAAGAACTACACGGCTATCCCGCAATCTTTGACAAAATCATCGCCCAAATCACCAACTAACCACACCTTAAAAAGGAGCAACCATGAACGACACCCCAGGACTGGCACGCCCGAAAAAGAAGCAAACCGACGCCCAAGGAAAACCCACCCTCACCAAAGACACCGGACTTAATACCACCAAGGTCACAAAGGCCACCAAGAAAGAAAAGCCCCACCGCACCACCGTCAACCTGCCCTACTCCATCTACAAAGAACTACGCAGAAACTGGGCAGAAACCAGCACCCCTATCTACCGCCAACTTCTAGAAGCCTGGGAACTAATCACCGACCACGGCGCGGACTACCAGCCCGCAGACGCGACCTACAACACCGACGAGCTCACCCGCACCACCACCGTCTACATCCCCAAAGACACCCTGAAGGCCATGCAAAAAATCCGCAGCAAGTATGGAGCCTCCATCGCCGACCAGCTCATCTCCTCCTGGGCTCAACAAACCGGCTGGGAAGGATAACCACCCGCGACACCAAGGAGCCACCATGTCCCACGAGACTCCCCACATCGCCGACCGCGCAGACAACGACCCGCGCGAAGACCCCGAAGCGCTACTTATCGCAGCCCTGCTCTGGAACCGCGACACCACCCAAGCGGTAAACCTGACACAAACACTCACCCCCGCCGACTTCTACTCCACCGACTACGCCGCAATCTTTGCCACCATCAGCCAACAACTCAAAAGCGGCAGACCCTACGACCCCGCCAGCGTGCGCACAGCCCTACACGCCGAAGGCGACCAATCCGGCATACTCACCGATAACATCGACGGACTTATCACCATGCTCACCAACCTAGAGCACATACCGCCGAAAATAACCGACTACGCCGAAGCCGTAGCCTCCAACTCGTATCGCCGCCAATACCGCCACATGGTCGAACGCCTTAACCGCCAGGCGCACACCGCACCAGAAAAAGACCTCTACCCACTGCTAGTAAAAGAAGGTAAAAAACAACGCCGCATTAAAGACCGCTACTACCGCAATCACAAAGACACCCCGCAAGAGCGCCACTAAACCACACCCACCCCACGGTGGCCTTCGCTCCAATTTCCTCGCTTCGCTGCGGGAATTTCCACGACCTTCAATCATGGCCTGACCACCCCACCGCGCACCCGAGCGCAACTCCCGTGGAAAACAACCCCCAACACCACCGTGAAAGACCAGCCACACAGCCACACGCCGCAACCAGTGTCCGTTTCGGCAGATACGCTTTCATCTCCGCCTTCGGCAGCTTAACCCGCCTGTGGCTACGGTCAAGAACTTTCGCGGCATAAACCGCTCCCGCGCGCCCCGAATTGAACTGCTCCCCATTAGTTGGACTGAGAAATCAGTTGCCAACAACTAGTGGGGAGCATTTTCTTTGAGAGCACGTAGTTCGCTGAGTGAAGTTCAGCGTGAGCAGTTAGTGGAGCTTTTCGAGCAGGGAATGGGTTGCCGAGCCGCTGCTCGTGTTGTCGGTGTCTCGAGAGACGCAACGCGTAGACTTTATCGCCGTTTCCAACTGCGTGGCAGACTATGTCTCGTGGAGAAACCAAACAAGCAGCACTACTCCTTCGAGGCGAAGAAGGAAGTTGTAGAACGTCATCTTGCGGGTGAGTCGATGATGGATCTTGCCCGAGAGTTCAATCTTTCATCCGACCACCTCGTCAAGGACTGGGTGGCTAAGTGGCGCAGAGGCGGCGACGAGGCTCTGCGCCCGAAGCCGAAGGGCAGGCCCAAAGGATCGGCTGCGCCGAAACGCCTCACGGAAGAGGAAAAGCTTCGCCGCCAGGTTGAGCGGCTGGAAGCGGAAAACGCCTACTTAAAAAAATTGCGAGACTTGAGGAACCAGGGACACGCCTGAAAGCCCAGGCAATCGTCATCCTCAAGTCACACCACCGCTTGGACTACCTCCTGGATGCGGCCGGCATGGCACGCTCGACATTCTTCTACCACCAAAAACGACTCACCGCACCGGATAAACATGCCGTGCTCAAAGACGCGATCCGGGACAGTTTTCAGCGCAACGAACACCGCTACGGCTACCGGCGGGTACTGCTCGACCTGCGTAACCAGGGCTGGGTGGTCAACCACAAACTTGTCTACAAGCTCATGCGCGCCATGGGCTTGAAAGCCAAGATCCGCCAGCGCAGGCCCTACATCTCCTACACTGGCACAATCAGCTACATCGCTGAGAACACACTCGAGCGCAACTTCACCCCCGATAGGCTCAACACTGTCTTCGTCAGCGACGTCACCGAGTTCAAAGTCGCTGGCCGCAAGGTGTATCTCTCACCGGTGATGGACCTGTTCGACCGCTCAATCGTCGCCCACACAGTGGCCACATCGCCGTCTACGGCGTTTACCTCGGCTTCGTTGGCGCAGGCGATCAAAGCGTGTGCTCCAGAGCCGGGCTGGATGATCCACACCGATCAAGGATTCCAATACAAGCACTCATCATGGCGCACCCTGATTAGCCAGCACCAGGGAGTCCAATCGATGTCACGCAAAGGCAACTGCTACGACAACGCGGTCATGGAGAACTTCTTCGGCCACCTGAAAACCGAGATGTACCACGGAGAAGCCTTCGACACCGTCGCAGAGTTCAACCAGGCAATCGACGAGTACATCCGGTGGTACAACACCGAACGCATCCAACAACGACTCAAGGGTCTAACCCCGATGCAATATCGAAATCAGACCCTTGAAGCCCTAACCGCCTAGAATTAAACCAGTCCAACTTTCGGGGGCCAGTTCAAATCCGGGGCGCTTTTCGCTATTTATTCCACGCTTTCTTGACCTCCACCACAGGCGGGCGCAGGCACTACGTGCCGGAGATGAAAGCAAGAAAAATGCACGCCCACACCCCAGACCGACACCACCGGCACCAGTAAAACTACAGGTGGCGGCCACAAACCCCGAACATATGCTAAAGCATATGGCCTAACATATGTCTTGCCATATGTTAAAACATATGTTAAACTAGAGGCATACCGTGACGGAAGGCAACACTCGACCAGAAAGGAGCAGACATGCTCACCATCTACACCAAACCCGGATGCCACCCCTGCCGACTGACCATCAAAACCGCCAACAAACTCGGCCTCAACTACCAAGAAAAACCCGCCAAAGAACACACCGGCTACCTCGCCACCCTCGGCCACGCCAGCGCCCCCGTCATCGTCGACGAAGCCGGCAACAGCTTCTCCGGCTTCCGCCCCGACAAACTACGCCAAGCCGCATAACCCACAAAGCAAGGAGCACCCCATGGCCCAGGACACTGCCGAGACCATCAGCGCCACCATCACCGTCACCAACTCCGAAGCCTGCCTCATCTCCGCCATGCTCACCAGCGGCGACAAAGACACCATCGCCACCATCACCGACAAACTCGACCCCGCAGACTTCGCCAACACCCTACTGGCGAGAATCTTTGCCACCCTACAAGAACTCGTCAACGACAGCCGCCCCACCGACGCCTCCACCGTCCTCAACACCCTCCAAGCCAAAGGCAACCGCGACGGACTCGCCGACGACCAACACCACATCATGACAGAACTGGTCACCCTCAAAATCGTCGACCTCCACCTCGCCGACTACGCCCGCCAAGTAGCCAGCACCAGCTACCGCCGCCAATACCTCCACATGACCGAACAACTCCGCCACGCCGCCGAACACGCCCCCGAAGCCGAACTACTCGACATCATGATTAACCACGGCATAGGCCAACGCAAAGCCTGGCAACGCTACCAAGACATCACCACACTCTAAGCCCAGCAGGGTGTGCACACCCCGCCGATACGATCAAAAGCGTCCTCGAAGTTTCAACCGAAAGGAAGCTTGCCGCCATGGCCTCATACACCCTCGCCGCCTTCACTCTCGCCGCCCTCCTGGCCTTGACGATCCTCGCCCTCAGCGACGCTAATGAGCGCGCGGACATCGCCCTCTTCGGCCTGGCCGTCCCGGCTGTGTTCTGGACAGTCCCACCCGTCGTGCTCCGACTGACGGGATACTCCGCATCCGAAACTGTCTTCTTTATCGCCCTAGCAACCGCGGGGTTTTGGGTCCTGCTGGCCGGGTATCAGCTACGCCAAGCGCTCGCATAAGAGCAGCACACAGGCCATAAACCGCACTAACCCGCCTGCCATATGCCTTAACATACGCTAAAGCATATGGCCTAACATATGTCTTGCCATATGTTAAAACATATGTTAAACTAAAGGCACGCCGCACGGAAGAGACATCTTCCACCACACACGCGGCACCACTCGACACCAACCGAAAGGAACGCCAGACATGGCAACCACCCTAGGACTACTGATCCTCATCGCCGCCACCGCACTCATCGTGCCCATTATCAACTACCTCAGCAACGCAGAAATGCGCCTGCGACAGCTACCCGCAGACACCAGCCGCACCATCAAAGAAACCTACCGCCCACTATTCACACTCGCCGCAGCCATAGCCGTCCTACTCCCGCTCCTGGCCAATGTCGCCGTCTTCCCTCAAGGGGTAAAAGCAATCTTCATCCCCTCCGCAATCGCCCTTAGCGGATTGATCGTCACCCTGGCGCTTATGGCCATTGACACCGCCGCCCGCCTAGAACTGCGCACAACCCCGTAAGCCGCCTACACACTGGTGGGATAACCTAGACCAAAAAGGAGAGACCCATGCCGAAGAAAACCTGGACTACCCCAATCCACGCCCTGCGCACCATTGCCGTCGACACCGACGAGGAAAACCCCGCCGTAGAAATCTACGCAGTAGAAGGCGCAACGCTTGACGAGTTGCAAGCCCGCGCCTACAGCCCGGCAGACGTAGAACTAACCATCAAGGCCCTTACCGAAGCCAAAGACTGCGCCCAGGCGCACTACGACGAGCACGCCGATGCTGAAAACTGGCACGAGGGCAACAACATCTAGACCCTCGCACGCCAAGCCCCAGCCGCCCTGCGGTTGGGGCTTTTTGTATAGCAATGACACTAAGCACACGCACCAGTGGGGGAGTAGGGAGGCGCACGATAGACGGTGTCACCAGGTAAATGTACGCACCACCTGTTAAGGCATATGCTAAGACATATGTTCCGCCATATGTCTTGCCATATGTTAAAACATATGTTAAACTAAAGGCACGCCGCACGGAAGAGACATCTTCCACCACACACGCGGCACCACTCGACACCAACCGAAAGGAACGCCAGACATGGCAACCCAAACCACCACCTTCTACACCCCACAACAACAGCTCCACATGGACGCCTTCGAATGGTGGAGCAACAAGAACCACGGCTTCGTCGTCGACTACGCCTACATCGACACCACCGCACCGACAAAGCACATCCGCCACGAAGCACGGGCCTACCTCGGCGAGATCACCATCAACGACCACCAAGCCGCCGAAATCTGGAACGAACTGCAAAACTGCCGCGCCACCCACCTAGAGCACTCCATCATCGTGCGCGCCGAAGTCTTCCTCACCGTCCTAGCAACGGTCGTCGAAATATAAGACCCCGCCTGCGGCCCACACCGGGCCGCAGGCCCACCGGGCCCGCCACAGGGCACCCAAGCCCCAAGGGACGCCTCACAGACGACCACAGCGCCGGATACACCGGCACAACACACAAGCGAGACGCATACGAGACGGAAAGAGACTCATGGCAACCTACGCCACTTTGAACGACGCAATCCACTACGAAATCATCACCCCGCTAGGGGAGTGGGCACACCGCTTCAACATCAACGCCATTGCCGAGCGACTCATCTACTGGCCTCACGACATCAACGCCGACGGAAACATCAACCTCAACCGCAGCGGCTTCCGAGTCCGCACCAACGTCGACTTCTGGAAACTAGTCGAAGCCAACGCACTGTAGACATAGCGCCCCGGCACACGCCGGGGCGCACTCATTGAAAGAAAGGGGGACACCCCACCCAATCCCTGACACAAACACCGCACACTAAAACAACGTCTGCTGGTCACTATCGACACCAAAGATTGCCTCACGGTAGCGACGTTCGTCCCACCCATCACGAAGCGCATTCCTAATCCGCCGCGAGCGCTCAACCCGAGAACTCAACGCCGTAACAGCAACCCTGTTTCCAGTATGACGGCCAAGCGCTACCGCATAGCGAAGGTTCTCCCGCTGTGTTGTCTTACGCACATGACCACAACCGACCCGCACGCACAGCGGTTCGTTGCACTCGTGCTCGGCAACCTCGCGCGCGGCGAACGACTCGCCCGCGACAAGAAGCGCAAAACGGTGTGCCGCCACAGTGCGCTGACGATTACCGCGCTGCCACGTAAACCGCCCATACCCATCAGGAGAGGAAATGGAACCCACCCATAGCCAGCACCCGTGCGGTGATTTCACGACATGCTCAAAGAAAGTCTTGACAGTCTTATCGTCAAAAGGAAGCTCCGGATCATGAACACGCGCAGCACGAGACTGCCGAGCCGAAGCCGGCCGCTTCGGCTCCAGGTGAGCAAGCTCTGCAAAAGGAATATCCTCAAAGTCTTTCATGACACCCCACACGTCCAACGCTTATGACACCATAGGCAGCACGCACCACAGAGAGGAAGGACAACCCCATGGACGCACTGCCATTTATCGAATCCACCAACCACGTACCCGGCTGGTGGCAACTTGCCCTTATCGCCATACCTATCTGGATGCTCATCGCCCAGATACGACGCGCAGGACTGGTGGCAGGAATCCTCAGAGCATTAGGCGGAATCATCGCCTGGATCATCATCTGGTACTTCCTTACCTTCCTCGGCGTGATGATTGGCTCCATGGCCGACCACTACGAGCGCGCCACCGACGAGACTAACGACTCGCCATACTCCAACACCTACGAAGACGCGCCCGCCAACCCTGGCGAGTACTGCGACCCCAACGAGCACAAGTACTAGCCAGACTCGACGCGAAAGACTGCTCTTTCTCTCTACTGACTACTGACCATCAGAAGCGTGGTCATCCTCGCCGCCAGCGCCCTCAGAGGCGCTGGCGGCTTCTTCGTTGTCCTGGCGCTCATCATCACCAGCGTGCGACTCTTCGTCTCCAGACGAATCCTGCGCACTAGGGGAGGAGTCACTAGCGGCTCCTAGCATGTCGTTGAAGTCCCGCTGGCTGACACCGACGAGCTCGCGCACAAGCTCCTTGGACTCGCCTAGGTCGATAATTTCTTGCGAGGCTTCGCCAATCTTCTCATCGAGTTTCTCGCGCTGGTCGATTAGCGACAGTAGCGAGTTGAGCTTCTTCTTCCTGTCGCGCAGCTTGCGCTGTTCCTCTTCGAGATGCTGACGCAGTTCCTGACGCTTCTTCAAACTTTTACTTGCGGTAACCATAAGCCCACAATGCCAGCGCACATACACCACCGCAACCCTGACACAAACACCCGCTGACGCGAAATGACCAGAGCCCAAACAGAAAGACGAGACTTTCTGGACTATGGCAAGACGCGGCATACGCCCGCGTCGGCGCGCGCAAGCGCGCTTTCAGACACACACTATTGGCACTCTTAGTGTTAATCGGGTTTTGGCTGCTAGACTAGGGTGCATGATGACCCTGCGCGTAGTCAATAGCGGAACAGGTTATGAGTACCTGTTGCGCTCTGTGGCTACCAATGATGGGCCGACAGACGCGCCAAGTTTGTCGAAGTATTACGACGCGAAAGGCACCCCGCCAGGTCGTTGGTTAGGCTCTGGTCTTGCCGGTTTGAACACCGAGAATGTCGTGCAGGGTGGGGAAGTTACCGAGTCTCAAATGGCCGCGTTGTACGGCGAGGGCCTGCATCCGGATGCGGATATGAAGATGTCCGAAGGTCAGAAAATCAAGGACGTACAGCTGGGTCGACCGTTCGCTAATTTCACGAATGATGTGCCGGTTTTGGTGGCACTTCGTGATGCGGAGCGCCGCCATAGGCAGACAACGGGCACGCTGATGGGAAAGCAGGAGCGGGCCGAGTTAGTCCAGGATATTGGCCGAGAATTCTTCATTGAGGAACACGGCGTCGAGCCGCAATCGGGCCGGGAAATCGTCAACTGGGTCAACGGTCTTAAAGACAATGTGCGCCAATCTGTGTCGGGTTTTGATATGACTTTCTCGCCCGCCAAGTCCGTGTCTGTGGCGTGGGCGTTGTCTGATGAAGAGACCGCGCGGCGCATTGAGGCGCTTCATCACCAGGCCGTGCAGGAGGCTATGGCGTGGGCAGAAGACAACGTGTTTTTTACTCGCTCCGGCAAGCAGGGGCGAGAACAAGTTAAGACAAAAGGCGTTATTGCCTCCGAATTTAAGCACTACGATACGCGCGCAGGAGACCCGGATCTGCACTCGCACGTGCTGGTATCTAACAAGGTTCAAGCCGAAGATGGACGGTGGTTATCCCTTGATTCCAAGGCACTGCACAAGCAGGCGCAAGCAATTTCGCACCGCTATGACTCCATCTTGAACACCCTGCTTTCTAACGACATGGGCTACACATTCACCGCCTGTGACCATGGGGTCAACAAGGAACCCACGTGGGAGATCGACGGTGTTTCCGAGTCGTTGATGGAGTCGTTTTCTAAGCGTCGACGTGGCGCACAGCCGGTCTATAAGCGCCTTGTTGAAGAGTTTGTTGCCGAGCGTGGCGCAACCCCTAACTCGGTTGAGGTGGGTCGTTTGTGGCAGCAAGCTATCTTGGAAACCCGTGACGCGAAGCGTGAACCAGAAAGCCTGTCGGAGCTTCGCGCAGGCTGGAAAAATGAAGTATCCGCCCGCGAAAACGGAGCAGAAGAACTCGCTGCAATCAACCAACTTGCCGCAGATTCTGGCCGTGATGAGCGCCCACTGTTTGACGCCGAGACCCACCTATCGGGCCTGATCGACGACGTTGTAGACACGGTAACGAGGCGTCGTTCCTATTTTCGTACCTCGCATGTAGCTACTGCTGCAGGTGGAAAACTCCAAGGCTATCGCTTTAATTCTCTTTCCGAGCGCGACCTTATCCACGCCACTGTGGTCGAGGCTATTGTGCGCGATAAGGCCATTGCGCTCAATGATTTCGATGTTCTGGAACTGCCGGAGGCGCTGAAAAATACGGCAGGTAAAGCTCGCGATACCCGCGCTGATAGTGAGCTTTATACCACCCAGGACATTCTCGATACCGAAGACAAAGCACTGGCTGCGCTTAACGAACCGGTGGCTGCATTCGCACCGTCTGCAGCGATTGATAAAGCGCTCGATGAGCACGAAGCCGAGGCTGGTTTCCGCCTTAATACAGGACAGGAATCCATGGCGCGCTACCTGCTTACCTGCGGCACACTGGCTGCTACCGGCGTAGGCCCGGCAGGTACCGGCAAGACCGCATCTATGCGTCTTGTCGCCAACGTCTGGGCGAACCAGGGCCGCAATGTGATTGGTCTGGCCCCGTCCGCACAGGCGGCAGATGTGTTGTCTAAAGACTTAGGCTTTGACGCTTTTACCATCGACAAACTCACCTACACCTGGCGCGGAAACCACCCAACCAAGCCCGGCCACAGCCTCAAAGACCTTCCAGTATCCATTAACGCAGGCGACATGATCATCGTCGACGAGGCCGGCATGGCCTCGACCCCTAACATCGGCTCACTGTTAGAAATTGCCGAAGAAGCAGGCGCAGTCGTGCGCTTTATCGGTGACCATAAACAGCTCGGCGCGGTCGAAAACGGCGGACTTTTCGGAGCAATGGTCAACGCTTCTGGCCGCAGTGATAATCAACTCTCCGAAGTCGTGCGCTTCGGTGGAGATAGTGAGCAATCTGCTACCAGCTTGCGCTTGCGCGAGGGCGATTCTTCTACTTTCGACTTCTACGCTAAGCGTGGTTGGGTCAATGGTGGCGCACGCAGCGACATGCTGGATAAGGCCGCAGCAGACTACCTGGCTGATATTTCTAGCGGTAAAACCAGTCTGCTTATTGCTGCCACCAACCGCGATGTGGCAGAACTCAACGAGACAATCCGCGCCCACTACATCGCCCAGAGCGTTGTTGACACCACCGTGGAAGCCCAGCTTTCTAGAGGCGAAAAAGCAGGTGTGGGCGATACGATTCTGGCGCGCAAAAACCAGACTTTCTACGACGACGACACCGCTACCAGTACCCGTATTAACAACGGAACGCTGCTGACCGTCACCGGAATTGCCGAGAACGGCAGTATCACCGCCCGCAACACAGTAACCGGCGAGGAACTGTGCCTGCCAGCAGACTATGTCCACGACAATGTGCAGCTAGGCTATGCGGCTACCGTCCACCGCGCCCAGGGCAGCACCGTGGACTGCACCCGCGCGGTCATTGACCACCACGTCGATAGGGCAGGGCTGTATGTCGCACTTACACGCGGCAAGCTTGCCAACCACATCTATGCGGTAACCGAGCACCAGCTAGATGAGCTGGCCGAGGAAGGCCACTACCACTACCAGGGCATAGACCACGCCCCGAGTACCAGGGACGTCTTTAACAAGGTAATCGCCCGCGATAACAGCCCGAAGGCCGCACGCGAGGTCATAGCCGAGGTCGTCGACGAGCAAACCTCACCCGATCGCATGATGGGCCTGTGGCTTATGGGTAAAGATGAAGCCACCAACGACTTCATCGACGCTTACCTGCCGGACTGGATCGACACCCTACCCGGCGACCTTTCCCGAAAGATTGAGACCAGCGACGACGGTGTAGCACCCATCCGCCACGGCTGGGCAAGGCTTATCGACGCGGGCATTGACCCGCGCACCGTCATGGACGCTGCTACTCGCGATATTGACAACGCCCATGATCCGGCACGGCTTATCCGCTACCGTCTAGACGAACAACTCCGCTTGCGCGATACCGGAAAGCGCAACCAGCTGCCTCCTGTATCTGGTCAGACAGATATAGAACTCGATACGTGGCTTCGCACCCACAACCCTTACGACCGCGCGGAAACTGCTCGCCTTACCAGTAAGGAAGGAAACCTCAACCGGCTTAACCAGTCTGTGCTGGCAGAGCACGCACGCTTTGCTAATTCCAAGGTGGAATCGCTCACTTGGCAAGAAGCAAGTATCACCACCCGCCTCCACGAGGACAAAGACGCAGCCGCAAATGAGGTACAGGCTGACTACCAGCAGATATGCCTTGATGCTGGGCGCATTCGCGCCTATGAGCAGGCCATGGCAGACCACAGTGCCGCCCTTCGTGAAGAAGAAGCTGCCCTGGCAGACATTGAGCACCAACGCCTACTGGCAGAGGACTACACCCGCCCGGTTGCCGAGCGGGCCTACGACCATAACGCTGCAGGCTATGGCACGTACCAACAGCGCATAGACCATGCGCACAAGCGTCTTGAACAGGCGCAACAGCGCCGCAGCTTAGCTCAGCAGGCCATTGAGGATACTGGTGCTAACTTGCCGGAGGCAGGTCTGTGGGACGAAATCTGCTACCGTGCCGACGACACCGAAGAATGGGACAAGCGCCTAAATGCTGCCGCACAACACGACAGCGAGCACGCCCACAAGCTTCAACAGCGACTCGATACTATCCGCCGCGAGAAGATGGACTGGGCTGACCGCGCCGACATCGCCACGCGCTTGCGCGCAGAGGAAATCCCTAACGATGTCGCTGACCATGCAGGCTACATCGCCGATGAAGTCAACCTCCTGGCCGCACAACGCACTTACGAACTACGCCGCCTGGGCGTAGACGAGCCATCACAAGAGACAATCCGCGACATGGTCGCAGAAACCATCGCTGCCGCCTACGAACCAGACAATGACGACACCCACCATGACGAACAAGACACCACCGTCCAGAACACCGTAGAAGAAGCGCAACCAGCGCCCGAGACCACCCCAGAAGCCGATAACACCGATAACTCCCAAGACGAAGACGCCGGTGAACTGCATGAGGGCGCGCAAGCAGGTCTCGACTTCCTCGCCAGCCTCGGCCTGGGCGGCGAACAGCAAAGCGTTACCAGCGACAGCGATACCACCGACGAGCAAGCACCCGCTGATGAGCTTGAAGAAGAACAAGGCCCAGAGCTCTAAATAAACACAAGGCGGTAGAAAGAACCGTCTGGTCTTTCTACCGCCTTGTGCGCGGGTGTATGGCTACATTTCGGCAACCTGCTCATCGGCTTGTTCAGCTACGTCAGTAAGGTCGTTGCCCGGAGATTCCAGTTCCTCGCTGGTTTCTGCCTGAAGCTGGTCAACTAGCTGGTCACTAGGGGAGACGTCACTATCGCCTACGGCGAGAGCATAGGACTCTACAGCTTCGGGGTCTGCGTCTTGGGCCTCTAGATCGTCAATGACTTCTGCCGGAGACAATGCTGTGACCTCCCGGGCGTCGTCGTCTCCTGCTGCAGCGGAGATGTCTTTTCCAAGGCGTTCTACGCTATAGCGCGAGAGTTCTCCATCCCGGACAGAGAATCGGAAATCGTGGCCGTCTTCGTCAGTGAAGGCTATGTTGTCCTCGTAGCTATCGGCGATAGCGGCGGCAGATTCGGCCATACCGCGGCGGTTGAAATCATCAATGACCCATGTGCGGGATTGCTCATTTTCTTCTATGAGCGCGCGGCACCCCTCTACTGCAAGTGCGCCGCCTGCCATACGGGTTATAGCGTTGGGGCCTGGCTGAATTGTGCGCGGAGGAAAGCGACGTACACGTTCTGCGTGTAGCGCGCGGCGTAGGTTTCGGATAGTGCGGGCTGTGGACGCATCGACAGATGTACGAGACATAGTAGGTGTCCTTTCGCTTTTGTTTAGGAGGCGGGTTTAGTTGCGGAAGTAACTGGTAGCGGACGAGACGGAACGTCTTCACGTTTACAATCGGCGAAGACTCCGTCGTCCTTCATGATTTGTCGCATGTGGTAATCGCCATGCAGACGCAGGAAAGTCTCTAGTGCAGTATCGGGTTCTTTTACACGCAGATACTCGTAGCGCTTCCAGAGTCCATCTATGCGGGCAACGACCTCGGGGTGATTCCACCATGTAGGAGACCACGCGACGTTTTTCATCCGGTTGTCGGTAGTCGGGTACATCGTCACTAGGAACTTGTCGACGAACTCGAAGACGCTTTTGTAGTGGAAGTCTTTGGGATCGATTTTCTCTTCTGCCATGGATTCCTCCGGTAGTAGTTACTGTTGTGCAGGAAGCAGCTGGCGGGTCTTTTCATTCCAGTAGGTACGCTCCCAGAACGGCTCTAGATACAGCGCAAACGGCCTTCGCCCGGTAAAAGCCAGCGCTTGGCCATAGGGCAAGGCAGCTAGTTCTGCGGCGTTGAGAATCTTCTTCTCACGCGCTTGTATCGAGGTAGAGCGTCCGCCATCTGCCGATCGAGAAACGGATTTAGTCAGCTCTTCATAGTCGCCAATGAGAAGTTCTAGTTTGTTGAGCATGTCCTGATCACGGACACCGCCGCCGTAGAGCAGTACAGACGCTGCAGACCACAATGCTTCCATGCCCTCCTTGCCCCAGGCTTTTACGCCTTGGGCATAAGACTGCAAGATCGTCATGACGATAATTCCACGTGAGCCGTAGTGGGAGTACAGCTTAGGAAGCTCCGGCCATGGAACCGTGTTTGCGGCCTCGTCGAGCGCGGCAATCATTGGCACTGGAAGACGCAGACCATTTTCTTCACCGTAGCGCTCGGCAGCTTTCATCGTGGCCGCTGCTAGTGCCGTCGTTAGAGCAGCAGCGTTGTCTACGCCTTCCTTGGACAACAGATACAACGTGTCGTGGTCGGCGCGGACAAACTGCTCTGGTTCGAACTTGTCCTTGTCCTCGTCTGGGGTAACCCACTGCCTGATAGCTCGTCGTCCCAGTGGCGCGGCCATTTGCGCTGCTTGGGAAAATAGACCGGATCGGGTGCGCTCAGTAATGCTGTAGGTTCCGTTGAGTGCGTCGGCCATGGATTCCCATTCGTCAAAGCGCTGCAAAATACCTACTGGTGTGCGGTCTTCATCGTCGTTAACCCAGCGGAAGACGTCGGTAATAGGGCGGTTGTCCAATGCTGCGGCGAGGAAAAGCCTGCCGAGGAGGTCGCGACCGCCCTCTGAAAAGAAGGCGTCGCCTGTGCTGTTATCACCGTGAGCTGCAGAGCGGAAAATATCGGCCAGCGCGATAGCTTCGCTGTCCATCTTCATCGGGTCGCGGCGTACCGCGTCGAGAGGGTCGAAGTACCACGGGCGATCGTCTCGCCCTGCAACAAGGCCTTGTGGATCGAAGATCCAGATGTTTCCACGCGCCTCGGTAATCGCGGCAGTGTCATAGACAATATCGGCCTTGTTTGAGGTGGTCAGTACGTTTCCCGGAGCATCGACAATTGCCGGAATAACCTGAGACGTGGTTTTTCCTCGGCGAGGGCCGAAGATAACGAGGTACAGATCTTCCCATGAGGAGTACACCCCGCGTCGAGACTGTAGATCTTTGCCCATGCGCAGGCCGGGATAGTCTTTAGCGGCGTCTTCGCCAATAAACTTCGCTGCCTTCTTCTCTGCGCTTTTGCGCGACAAGGAAGCAATATCGCCCTTGGGGGCTAGGTACTTTGAGGCCTGTCCCGTGGTGCTGGTGGTCTTTTTCGGCTTGGACTTCATCCATAGATAAACCAATCCAGCAATAGCTAGCCACAGCAGCACTGCGGCTACTGTCGCAATGACTGTCCACTCTATTTGACCTTTGATAAGACCGGCTAGTGTTTGAAATGGGTTGAGAGGTGGTTTGTCTTTACCGGCAAGCTTCCAGCTTGCTACCGCACCGATTTGCACGGTGCCAAGTACGGACAATGCTGCTACGAGAATGACAGCAAGGAAGATGGTTTGCCCGTCAGTTCCTGGCCCGCCTGAGTTTCTGGGGTTGGTTTTGCCCATTACTCTTCGTCCTTTCCTGTGCTATTTACCTGCAGGTTTTCGTCACTTTGACGGTTATTCATCATCGAGCTCGACAAGGCTTGCAAGGTCAACGTTTTTCAGCGAACGGAACCCTCCCATACGCGCTACCGAGGACGCGCGCTCATCTGTCGGATCGACCTCAACGGTCACTGCGACTTGCGAGTCTTTGACAACGCCTCGAAGGCGCAGTTCATCTTCATCAAGATCGGGATATTCAGTGTGGATATGCAGATCAATGAGTTCGGCTCCCGTTTCGTCCTGTACGCGACGAGCCAGGTACACCGCCTTCTCTGCGGCTGATTGCTCGGCGCTGCCAATATCGCCCGGCGTATAGATGGGGTCGTTGTCAAAGAAGCTGCCAAACCAGATAGCCTCTCCCGTCTCGTCAACTAGGGCGAAGGCTCCTTTATCGCTCTTGTCGCTTTCTATTGCGCCCGTCCAAATGTCTAGGCGAGGGCCGGTGGAGTCATTCTGTGCGAGTTCTTCGGCGCGCTCGTGCTGGCGCGCTTGCCGCTCTTCCCGCTCAACAGATGACATGGCCTTGTAGTCAATGCCGAGGATTTTTAGCTTGTGTATGAACTTGCCCATGTCACTGCGGTCGTCGACATCGACGCCGGCCTCTGCTCCAACCTCGCGCAGTTGTGAGGTAGTTTCTGCTGCTTTGAGCCTGTCCTTGTATTCCTCCGAGGTCACAAGGTTTTCAATTTCGTCGAATCGGGCGTTGTCACTGGCTTTGCTCATGGTGTTACTCCTTGTTGGATCTGTTTAGGACATGGTCTGCGGCTGAGAAATGGTGATGTTGTCTAGCCTCCACCACCCCAGGTTGTTAAAGTGCGCGAAGACGTCATAGCGCAGTTTCTGTTCGTGCTTGTGACCTTTGACGGTGACTTCTACCGAGTACTGGCGTCGGGCTTCCATATCGGTGTCTTCGGGACGCTCTTCGAGTCCTTCGGTGAGCTCTACCGAGGCCGTAGCCTTGTCGTCGACCCAGCTGGCCCATTGTTTTCCAGGCACTTTGAACATTCCTGACCAGGAATTTCGGTTGTTGTAGGCAAAGTCTTCATCCATCAATGGCTCGGCCTTGCGGGCTGCATCGGCGATGGTGTGATCATCTTTTGGAGACCAGGAGAAGATCTGCTTGACAACATCATGGGCTACCTTGTCCACGTCTTCTTGGTCAGTGTCTTGAAGCGGGCCGCGCACTTCGGGCTGCTCCCACTGGCTTACCGTGGGGTCTTCCATGCCGGTATCCGTTCCGTCCGGCTCATCATTTCCGCACGCCGTGAGCGCTACAGTGCTGGCCAGGGCGAGTGCGATAGCTGTCTTTTTCATTGCTGTCCTGCCTTTTCTTATTCGCTTACTCGATACGCTTGATGTGGCTCATCGGTGCGTACGTCGTATTCACCGGAGTCCACGCCATAGGTTTGAGCCTCGATCCATTTGTCCTTTCCGTCTTTCTTGCCGGAGTAGATCGCAACGTGGTGTTCTGCTCCATCGCCGCCGATGAGAATGATGTCGCCAGGTTTCTTGTCCTCCCAGTCAACCTTTTTCAGGTGCTCGTCTTTAGCTTGTGCTTGTGTCTGGTGAGGTAGCTTGACCTTGCCCTTGGTAGCGACAGCCACCGCACGGAGAACAAGTCCGGAGCAGTCGTAGCCTTCTTCTCCGCCGTCTTGTCCCTTCGTCGGGCCGTTTTCGTCGCCACCGCCCCATACGTAGGGATAACCGAATTCTTTACGTGCTGCGGCGACAATGCGCTCGCCAAGCTCGCCAGACGGTGCCGGATCATCGCTGGAATCGCCGTTTCCGGCTTCGGTATCACAGCCGTCACCTACGTTGGCCTCGCCCAAGGCTTCAATTTCTTCCTCGGACAAGTCCTTGCCTGCACCGCGATATTTATCTACCAGTTTGGTCGCAATATCCGCTTCCTGCTGGTAAACGCCCGTACCCGTATCGTTTCCCTGAACCGTACTTGCGGCTGCACCTACTTCCATTCCTTGGTAATCGACGTCTTCGAGATGTTCATAGAAGTTTTTGGCCTGAACTGCTGGGTTCATCAGTTCTTCTACCTCACCCCAAATACCGACCTGCTGCTGGAAGGTGCCCACAGAGCCGTGGTCACTACTTACTGCATCGTGCGGGAAATCCAGCGACTCCTTGAGCTTTTCGGACGTCACATCGTCGGCCATACCGCTTTGTTCTTCTGGGGTAATAACTCCATCGTTGGCGTAGACCTGTAGCTGGGACTCGTGCTTAGCGGTAGCTACAGCAATCTGTCGACCTTTCTCATCGACGTGCATGCTCTCGCCAATTGCAACGATCTGCTTCGCCAAGGCGAGCTGACGGCCAGAAAGCCCCTCGAATCCGCCCTTTTCGTCAGCGGGCTGTCCGCTGCCTTTAGACTTGCTCTTCTTGCTGCCACTATCCGAGCTTTTCTTGCTTCCGCCGCCTACGGTCTCGGCCATAGTGTCAGCGAAGATCTTCGATCCAGATGGGCCGGGATGGACTCCATCAACAAGCATTCCGGGGTCTTTATTCGCCTCTGCTGCCCAGTCGAAGTAGTCATACCCAGACTTTTTCACCGAGTTATTAAAGCTGTCGGCGTGAGGTACACCGGCGATGGTCATAAGAACCAAGTTGGCGTCACCAATTTTGTCTTTAGCCGCGTCGAACTGGTCTTGTCCCACTTCGCCGTTCGTGCCTAGGGCCATGACTACAGTGTCGAATTGGTCTCCGTCGTCGATTTCTTGCATACCGGCTGCGTATTGCTTGGAGTCTTTGGCCCTGACTTCGGCTCCTGGAATCGCGCTTTCGATTTGGCTGCGCGCACCATTGGAAATGGAATCGCCTACGACAAGGACTTTTCCTCCGCCGTCCGAGTTCTTTTTAGAGTCTTTGTCCTTCTTGTCGGAATCTCCGCCGCCCTTTTTGCCTTCTTCGGCCTTATCCAGCCACGGCTTAGGGTCGACGCGCTCCCCGCCTGCTGCTCGGTCACCCTCGACAACCTCGAAGTGCAGGTGAGGGCCAGAAGACTGACCGGCACTGCCCATATCAGCAATGTGCTGGCCCTTAGTAACTTTGTCGCCGGTCTTGACCTTGACCTGACCAGGTTCTTCGTGACCGTACACGGTTTGAATTTTCTTCCCGTCAATGTCATGTTCCACGACAACCCAGCCGCCGAAGCCTTGCACACCAGAGTCTTGGGCTTGGATAACGCGACCATCTGCGAAAGCGTAAATAGGAGTACCTCGCGGGCCTGCAATGTCTAGACCGAAGTGCATACCGCCCTCGCGTGGGCCAAAAGGTGAGGTTTCCTGGGTAGCGTTCTTATCACTCGGGTAAGCAAAGTCACCATCAACAACAACATCACCTGAGCCCGATCCGCCTTCATCTTCGGCACATACTTCATCCTCGTTACCGCCATCTAGGACAACGACGATGATAAGGACGAGAAATAGGACGATAGCGACGGCAATGCCGATAACCTTCTTCATCCGTCTTGACTCCTTAGTCGTCGTAGTCGCTCGTTTTCTTCTTGCAGATGCTCATTTCGCCGCTTTAGGCGGTTAATTTCTCGTTGCAGGTGCTGAACCTGCTTGACCGTGGGAGACGGCCAGAGGTTTTCTTCTTGCAGCCATTCCGTAAGCGTTGTGCGGCCCATGCCCCAGTCTTTAGCGATTGCTTTCGCTGCGGCAGACGCAGAGGAATATTCTTTCCACGTTGCTTGAAATTCCGCCATGGCCTGGCGTTTAGTGGACTCATCAAAAGGACTTACAAAGCCAGACATCTATGCCCCCTCACCTTCCAAGAAGAAGTCCTCGAAGCGGGCATTCGTATTGTGTAGCTGTTCTTGGACTTCGGTCGGGAAAAGCATTGTCTGTACCGGAATACCTGGCGAACCGTCCTTGGCAGGCTTAATCATGAATCGGCCACGACCAGGCGGGGTTGCCCTCGCACCCCGAGTGCGTGAACGCGCAGGAGGCGCACCGCGAGACCACGAGACAATCATCTCTGCTTCGGCAGGTGAAAACTCCAACTGCGTAGACAAAATATCCAGCTCACTGGTGGGAAGTCCGCCGCAAATAACCATGCCAGCACGCTCAATAAAGCCCATTGCTGTCTTGCGATCTTCTTCAGTCGGCAAGGCCTCTAGGTCTTTGAAAGTGTGGGTAATCATAAACAGCGCAGTCGCGTCTGTACGGTTTAGGCGCGTCAAAGCGTCAATCTGGCCGACCATGCCAGGAGCCGACGAGAGCACCTGCCACATCTCATCGAGGCACAGATTGAAGTAGCGCTGAGGGCCAAGGCCGGCATCGGCGAGCATGTGTGAAGCCTCAATGGCACCGAAGGCAGAACCCCAGCAGGCCATCATGACCGCTGCTTTCATCGCGGAATCACCACGATCAATAGCGGAGACGTCGATACAAATAGCCGGTGAATCTACCTCAATCGGAGTAGTAGTCTGACCGTCAAAGATACGGCCTGTAGCGCCGTCAAGCAGCGAGTTAAGGGAAAGGACAAGCGCGTCAATACGCGCATTCCACTGTTCGTTAGTCTCTGCTCTGCCGAGCTTGCGCAGCCACTGCGGGCCGCGCTCGATGTAGGCGATCAGGTCTTTGAGCACTGGCGGGTTTTCCCAGTCGATACGTTCTTCTTCGTACATTCCGCGCAGTGCCGCAGAAATGAGCATGGACTCATAGTCTTGAACGCCACCACCGCGACCTAAGCTAACCAGCGTGGTCACCATCGTGACCTGACGGCCATGGACTTGCTCTTTTGCGCGGTTGAGCAAGTCTTCAATGTTTTGCAGAGAAATATCTTCGTTTTCTGTTGCAGCCTCGTCTCGCTCAGAGGACATAAGTTCTGCGCGCTTGGCTTCTAGCTGTGGGATAACACGACCGAGCGCGCCCACATCAAGAGGATTGATGTGCCCATAGCCGTGGCCAACAGTAATGACCTGGCCGTGGACTTGGTGGGTAAAGCCGACATATTCGCCTTTAATATCGCCTGCGGCAATCGTAATCTGCCCATTGGAGGCCCCTCCCATGAGCATTTTGCGCACTAGGGTGGACTTTCCTAGCGACGGGAGCGAGAGAATAAAGCAGGAAGGGTTAGCGATAATTCCTTCTCGAAACCATGACAAGGGGTCACAGCCTACTGCCGCGCCCGTAGTGACATGGCGACCTAGTGGCGTTCCGATAATCGGTGCAGGGGCACCAATGACATTGGGGTTGAAGCCGCAGCCTAGATTGGTCGTCGTCTGCCACTCCATCGGGCCATTTTGAACGGCCATGTAGCCTGCGTGATGGCCGGTAAAGCCGCGTGGTTTCATGATGGTAAAAGGCTTTTCGCCGCGCACCGGCATGGCGCCGCCAGCACGTCGGCGCTGGCGCTCAATGGCTTCGGCGTGCTTCTGACTCGTCTTCTTCCACTTGCGATAGCGCCTACCCTCACTCGACCAGCGGGACGGAGTTTCCTTCTCGCCGTCCAAGATCTGCTCGTGGAGGGTAATCATTTCTGCATCGTGCGTGCCCATTGCTTTAATCTGCTCCCTAGAATCCCGTGTCTAAACCGTTACTTTTTCTGCGTCCCACGCCAGCTCGCCGATGCCTAAGCCTGCGAGGAAGCCCGCCATTTGTCGGCCATAAATGCGGCGTACTCGAAGGCGCTCTACTGCTGACAACTCGCTAATTAGTGCCGCTGCGGCGTTTTCTATCTGTTCCACGCCTGCTTCCGCCGCGACTGTGAGAATCCCGGAATGTCGGCCTGGGTCGTGTTCCTCGGATTCCGATCCAGGCCTAAAGATTCGTGTCCAACGCGCTACACCGGCAAGTTCACCCTCCAACACAAGCTCACGAAGCAAAGCGTCCAAGTCCCCGTCGTCCATAACGTCGAAACTGATTGCCGCCACATCGTCAAAAGTGATAGTTGCGGTGGTCTCTTCCACCGTGTCCACCTTGAGCTCTGGCCACTGTCCAGTTGAAGTGCCGACAGCATTCGCTACGCGGGCATAGATTTGTTCGTCAGTCATAGGAGTCGAGACCACCTCGCCGAATTCATAAAAGTCAGGCAGCTGCGCGGCAAGGCGGGTCAAGGCCTCGTTGGAGTCCTTGCGCTCTGTTTTATCGAGCTGCTTAAAGGTGACAGACATATAGCTACCCGTGGAATCGACGGTGTAAGCAGTAGAAATGACCGACTCATCTTCAGAAATAGCCTGCTCCCAATCCCAGATCTTCTCCGAGCTAATCTCATCTGGGTTATCAACTTGGAAACACACCGTTGCCGTAGCGCGCGGGGTTTGGCGAATGACTGCGCCAAAGGAAAATCCTGCCTTGTCACGAGAAGCATGCAGCTGCACGTTCGTCAGGCGTGACAGAGTGCGACCCGCCTTGTTCTTTTTGCCAAAAAGTCCGAAAAGCACCTAATTTCCCCTATCCTTGTGCCGCCAGCGCGGACGTAGATTCCTTCGTCCATGGAATCTGGCCAAGCCCGCACGACGTGATGAACCCTGCGTCTTGCTGGCGCGACATCTCGCGCAACCGCAGGTTGGCTTGTGCTCCTAGCTGCTTGACGTCGTGGCGAATACGCCCCAGAAGTTCTTCATCTTCTGTCGTGGCAGTGACAAACAGGCTGTAGCGTCCCAACTGCGCACCGCGTGCTTGTGCTCTACGCGCTGCTTCGGTGTGCTCTAGACGCATTTCAGCAGCAGCCGACCGGATTTTCTTTGATGAGTTAGCCGCCACCATCGCGTCTCGGTGCTCTGCCTCCACACGGGAAGCACCTGTACCAGCCTCATACGGGCGGTAAACCAGCGCGACGCGCTTACGGTCAATGCGTGCATGCGGTGCAATCAAGTTGCCGAGCAAGGTGTCTTCAAACGTAGAGCGGGGCGCAGAGGCCATTTCCCACGTCACCGAAGACACACCATCATGGCGATAGACGTTCTTGCGCACGTCATGGAACGCTGGGCCCGCGTCGAACCATTCAAGATCGTGGGTGTTTCCGCCAACGGAAATCTCTTCAAAGTCGCCTTCGGCGGCAGGGTTAAAGAACTTGTGTGCGCGTGCGCAGACTTCTTCTGCATCCATGGGCGCTGCCTGGATTCCCGACCAGGTCAGTTCCTCGTACAGGCCGGGAAGCCGGGTGCCAATTAGCTGCAAGAAGCTAGTGTCGTCTGGTTCAGCCACGCTCACTTTCAACGTGACTGCGATATGAGCTTCTGTCTCAGGGATTCCGACCGACAATTCATCAGAGGCTTCTTGCATAATGCGCTTTGCTACCTCGGGCGCGTCGTCGTGAACCGTTGCCTGGACTTCCTTAGCCACCAGCTCGCCAGTATCAGGGCGAGAGTTCGTAACAAAGACAGTGGAGACCACGTCACCTGACAGTGACAGGCCGGCCAGCCAGCGGCCCCAATTAGCCGTCATGTCATTGCGTTCTTCCTGAGTCATAGCGGTTTGTCCTGACAATTGGCAGGAAAAGAGAACTGTGGCTTCGCGGCGGTGACGGTCAAAGACCACGCCGAAGTCTCGGCCTACCGCGTCTGTTCCTTCAAGTAGTTCGGTACGTGCCAGCGAACCGGGAAGGCGGTAGCGGCCTCCTGCTAACCGCGACGAGGGCCCAGAGATATAGACGTTGTCGCCGCGAGCACGGCGACGCCAGTCCTGAAAAATCATCTCCGATACCTGGGCTACCGAGCGCCCGCCCACATTAAGCGAGACCAGCAAGGCGATAATCACGGTGATTGGAAGCACCACCAGAAAGCCGATTTTCTGCATTCCGCCGAGCTGGCAAACCAAAAAGCCGATGAAGCCCGCGCCTAGAACGATGGTGGTTTTCATCGAAAAGCCACCGATACCAGTACGACGGCTAGGCTGGCCGAGCGCGTACACGGGGACGTCTACGTTATCTGCCATGGCTTTTACCTCCTTACATTTCCGTGATAGTTGCCTTGTTGACCAATGGACTCATCGAGGATTCCTTGGATTTGACGTGCTGCTGAGCCTGCGGCACGACCGCCGCGTGCTCCTTGTCCTGCTAATACGCGTCCAGTTCGCACGCCTCGGCTTACTCCGCGGCGTGCTCCCCGAGCAGCCCCTCCGAGACGAGAACCACCTGTGGCACCGCTCATGGTGGTGCGGCGCGCGCCTCCCGTTCCTGCTGCGGCACCACGCGCTCCTGCGCCAGCCGCACTACCGCCAGCCGCACTACCGCCAGCGCCCGAGTTGGCTGGGCGAACACTCGCACCTTCACTGCCGGACGTACTAGCTGCACCAGACCTCGAGCCACCGGGAGATACCGCACGCGAACTGCTACCTTGGCTGGAACCAGAAGCCGTGGTGCCAGAATCGCCACGACTTGCCGGGCCTGCACCAGCAGAACCCCCAGATCCGCCAGATCCGCCAGAGCCCCCGGAGCCTCCGGAACCGCCACCGAGAGGGCTTCCACCGGAACCGCCGCCAAGCGGGCTGCTTCCCGATCCCCCTGCTCCACCGCCCGGAGCTGCATTCTTTGCAGAGGAACCAGCCTTCGCGCCTGCAACAGCACCACCGGCACCGCCTATCAGTGCGCCACCGGCCATACCGATAGCACCTCCTGCAGCACCCGCGAGTCCTGCCGCACCAGACAGCATTGAACCTGCACCACCGCCGCCTGCTTGTGAGACGAACGGGGCAACGGTGCGCACCAGCGCAGGGCCGGAAAATCCGGCAGCAGCCACCATCAAAACGGTCATCACTGCAGACATCATGTCCTCGCCGCCAGACGCTGACTGCCAAAAAGTCACGCAATACAACAGCGCTGAAATCGGCTTGAAAAGCACACAAGCAATCAACATAGACACCACGTGATTAAGGCCTTGTCGTCCAATATTCGTATAAGAGAAGGCAGCTAACGCTGGCGTCATGCCCAATGCAATCGGGAAGAGCAAAGTACGGGTCGCTAAAGAAACGATCTGCATGATGGAGCCAGCAACACCCACACCGGCCAGCGCCAGCATAAGGATCGGCCCGCCCATTTCCTCATTTAGCTCAGAAGCACCGAGAACCGATTCGGCATCGCTCGCGCCAAATTGCTTCATAACCCAATCTGCAAGCTGATCAGAAGCAACTATTGCTCCCGTTCCCAATCCCACGATGAGTGTGGAAAATAGCAGGTAGCTGCCGATATTCTTTCCCATACTTTCTAGACCGTCGGCAACGCCTTGTCTTCGGTCATAAGCCATGTGCATGCCGCCAATAATCAAGGAAGAAATCAGCGCCATACCAGCAATTCCAAGCACGATGTTCTTCACGCCTTGGACAGACCCGTCCATGATGTTTTTGTCCATACGCCAGTCCATCCAGAACGTCATAACTGTCTGGAGTGCTTGGTTATTACCCTCAAGAACAGCCTTGGTGAAATCACCGACGGGATCGCCCCAGAACTCTGATAGACCTGAAGAAACGGCAGCTACTGGATGGCGAATAGCTTGACCTAATTGACATCCTGCTTTTGTCCATTTCCCTGTAAAAGAATTCTGAAAGTCAGGGTCATTTGGGTCTTTATCACTATTATCTTCCCCAAATAGACGAGTCTCGTCCTCATGCTTCAATGAATCAGCTATACAATCCTCCACATGCTGGCCAAATTCATCTTTCGCTTCCTGGGCTTGAGCTACAGGAGAAGCAAAGGCCACTACAAGAAGGACTCCCACAGCGGTTAACAGCTTTTTTAGAACTTCCACTGTTCCCACCCATCAAGATTGCCGATTTCATCCTCAACCGACTGCTTCACTTCATCTAGCTCGGCTTTCCAATCACCGTCTTCCCACTTAGCTGACACTCGAATAACCATCCAAGTCTTGTTATCGGGATTTCCCTTAGCGTCAGTAGGCATAGGCACCGCTACGTCTCCGATTACCCGTTCTTGGCTGCAACTGGTGATACGGAACGCCTCTGGAGCAGCAGCAGAAACAGATGCGCTGGAACCCGCAGAAGCGTTAGATTCAAGCGTTTCCACCGCTTCTTTCGCATGCCCCCCTGTGAACTGCTGTTTCAAGGTACGCAAGGCAACATCATGTCCGCCCATTTGAACAAGCGCGTTACTATTCCACGCAGAAAGAACCGCCCCTTCAGGGGTATGCGCGTATTGAGAAGGAACACCTTCGTCCGTTACATGTCCCGGCCCTTGGTTCTCAGACCAAAGTGTCTCAGCGCTGTGGACTCTCTCGATCGTTAGTTTCGACGGTTCTTCCTCACTTTCACACTGGAAGTTATCCACTTTCTTAATTTTTCCCATGGGCTGCCCAGATCCGTTTTTCGGTGTCCGAAGACTACGTCCAAACACATCAGAGGAATCCTCAGCCCATTTAGAAGAGTCGTCGGAGGCGTCCGCGTTTGCCGGTTCGTCTTTGTTCGAACCTTCGTCGCTTTCTGCTACCTCTTGAGAATTTTCTCGGTCACCATCCTGCGAATCCATGCCTTTTCCAATGAAAAATGCGGCAACAATTGCAATGACAAGGACGACAATTGCAATGACAATCGCCCAGATTTTTCGGGAGTTCTTCGTTTCCATGTGGCCTTCTTCCGCTGTTTGCGCTTTTACTGTGCGTATTCGGTAAAGCCGTCGAGGCTTTCTAGCTTGTGGAGGTCAGGGGCGTGGTCTTGGTCTGGAAGAACCAACTTCCAGTCGTCTGCTTGCCAGACAAGTTGCACGGGATAGACCGTGAGTCCTACGTCGGGATAATCGGCGGCAAGTAGCACTTGCGCTTTGTCGTCGGTGTAGTCGGTGATTTTGAAGCCCTTGAAGACTGCGGCGTCTTTCTTATCTACGTTGCCTTCCACCGACATCAAAGAGCGTCCTTGCGCCCATTGGTCTCGTCCAGGGCCTGGAGCAGTCATGTCCGAGGCAACGTTGGGCCAGGTTTGATCGTCTGCAGTAGCAAGCATGACCTGACCGTTAATTGCTGCCTGCACTGCGCCCTGTGGGGTATGCGAGTAACCATGCGGGACAGGTTCACTTTCCTCTGGCCCGTCGTTGGAATCCACCGGCGTACCGATCCCCCCGACCGAAGACCACGAAGCGTTCTCGGGTGCTGCTTCTAGGTCAACGGTGGGCTGATCGCTCGCCTCGGTGGGCTGCTCTGGCTCGTCGGAGCCACAGGCCGCTAGTCCAAGCGTGGCCGCGACAATGGCTGCGGCTGCGCTGAGGCGGGTGATGTTCATGTCTTCCTTTCGGAGGTGTAGTTAGTTAGACGAACCACGACGCGATGGTGGCAGCAGAACTAGCGATAAGAACGCCAAGAGCGATTTTCAGTGCGGCGGTTGTGGGGGAGGTTGCCGATACTGCTTCGCCACGGTTTTTGTCTGCGGCCATGAGCGCGCCGAGGATGATTACTGCCAAAACGGAAACGGCTAGGGAGACATACAGTGCGTATTGCAGCCACTGCCAGCCCGTTCCCCACACTTCTTGCGGGAGGTCTTGTGGGGTTGATGGTGGGCCTTGGGCAAGAATCACGAGCAGTTCTCCTTACGTAGTGGTGCTAGATAAGTGCTGCGACGATGGTTCCGGCACCGCCGATAATCAAGCAGCCGACGCCGACACGCAGCGCGGCAGAGGTGGCTTCTTCGCTGGTTCCCTCGCGACGGGAGAGAACCATGGATGCGCCAATGGAAATCACGCCAGCCACGGCAACGACCAGGCCGATATAAACGCCGAAGTTGAGGCCACGGTCTACTTTTTCGCCGAAGTCACCAGGTGCTTGTGGGCTTAGGTCTTGGCCGGGAACCTGCGCGAGAATCTGGGAGTGGATGTTGGCTGCGGTTTGGGTCAGAGACATGGATTTTCCTTTCGGTTTAGAGGTGTTTGTTGGCTTCGCGGGCGCGCTCTACAAGGTCTTGCCCGATTGAGCGCACGGATTTGTGAACGAGGTCAGGGGATTCTTTTTTCTTTTGCCAGAACTTTGTGGGCTCTTCGTCCTCCGGTTCGTCGTCGAGTGGTGACCATTGGGGAAGTTCGTCGACGGTTGACTCACGCCAATCGTCGAAGTAGTCCACCCGCCAGATGGTCGGGACGGTTTTTTCCAGAACTGTGATGCGCTGTTCTAAGCTGCGGGGCAGCTTTCCAGGTGCGTCAGCAACCAAGATGATTCCCAAGACGCGGCAACCACCTGTCTTGTTGGACTGGTCTTGCAGTGCCAGGTCGTGTGCTGCTTCTAGTCCTGCACGGGTGGTTCGCGCGACAATCACGCACCACGGGTATTTGTCATGGACTGGCCACAACTGGCCGGCGTCGCCAAAGGGTGCCAGCGCGTGAGCTAGGTAGGTAGCTCCTGCGCCGCCGTGGGCAGCGACAAGCCAGATAAGCGGATCCATTTCCCCCTCGGGGGCAAGGCGGGTGTCTGCAAGGTCATTGCCTAACCCGTTAAGCGCTACGCGCTTGAGGGGTTTTGGTTGTGCTGCTGCCGTGTCTTGGGAGGTCATTAGCCCATCAGCTCCTTTTTGAAGTTGGTCACCTGGTCGAGGGCTTGCTTGGCCTCGTCCGCGTTGTAGGTGGCGTTGTCCAGTCCTGCTGCTTGTACGGCTTCTGGTCGCACTTCATCTCCGGCGACATCACGGCTGGAAGCGACTACCCAATCAACGGTGGCGTCAATGGCACTTCGACCGTCTGCTGTGGCAGGTCGGCTTCCGTAGGAGTTGTGGGCGTTTCCATGTCCTGCTGCTTGTACAGCAGTTTCCGCTAGTCCATCACCGGTAATTCCCAGCACATCGATTTCTTTGAAGACTTCATCGGCCATGCCGGTAACCGTCTCTGGGGTTAGGACTTCTAGTGCGGCGTCAGCGAGCTTGGCTGCAGCAACAGCCAATCCTGCCTTCGGATTGGTAACACCTGCCGAGACAACCTGTGCGAGGTTCTCGACGGTTACTGCCTTCTTGGCAATGGTGATTCCCTTACCCAGGGCCATTCCACCAAGCTTGCTGACTGCAGCAACAGTAGATTTTCCAAGGTCTCCGATAAGTTCCCCGCCAATTGGCCCGCGTGCTTCTTCCATGGACTTACTACGAGCACCGTCGCGGGAAATGGTCGAAATTAGGTCTACCTCGCCAGACTGAGAAGCAGACTCCGCCTCAGAAGTTGCAGTAGCAGAGGCTGACGGGCCCTTGGACTTCGCCGATGTCGTTTCCTCTGCGGTAGTAGACGTCGTTTCGCTATCGGCAGACTCTGCGCTAGAGCTGGGTGCTGTCGATGGTTCAGCAGCTAATCCAGGAACTTCGTTGTCACTGACCGATTCGACCTTAAATCCGCCTTTACCGAAGTCGATTCCTCCGCCTTTGACATCATCAATGCCGCCGAGCCGAACGGCAGGGCCCAAGGTGTCGCTTACGGCTTGAAGAGATTCTTCTGGGTCGTGCAGGTCAAGGCGTTCTGCGGTGCCAACAACAAGGTCAGAAAGTCGCCCTGAAACAGGCAGGTCGCAGACAAGGTCGCCTTCCGAGCACCACGACGCGGTGCGGGAGGCGAGCTCTCCGAAGTCTTTTCCTCCGGTCTTGTCCAGGCCCATGCCTGCGCCATCGAGCCTGTCTTGTTCTGGAGAGCTAAAGTCTCCTACCTGCTTAATGTTTCCGCCGTCAGTTCCGGGTACGGCTTCTGGAGTAGAAGCGCCGCCCTGCATGACTTCTACGCCCTTGTCTCGTGTGGGGTCAGAAAACAGGGCTACGCCAGCTACCTTGTCAGCTGGGAAATCGGACTCTCCGGAGCCGATTTCACGGGCAATGGTGGAAGCTACTTGTGCGCCTTGGGAGTGTCCGGCCAAAAAGACCTTCGTGTTTGGGCAGTTGTTAGCTACTTCTTGCAGTACCTTTGCGGTGTTTTGTGCGCCCTTTTCCATCGACTCGGAATAAGCAACAGGCGCCGATGGTTTCAGTCCTGGCACAAAGGCGCCGCCTGCAGCAGCTGGGTAGGTGACGTAGGTACGGGCAATCCGCGTGCCGTCTTTTTCTACCGTGTCCTTGTGCTCGGTCTTCCACTCGTCAGTGTCGTTTTTCGGAGCGTCTTCCCATAGTGAGTCTGCAGACTCGCTATCGCTGTCAGACTCTTCGGTGCTCTTTGCACTGTCTTTGTCTGTGTTGTTCCACGGATCATTTGAATCTGCAGAGTTTTCGTCCTTAGACGTCTCGGCGTCTCCCCACAGGTCGTTAGCGTTGCTATTGGAATCTGTGGAATCGTCCGAATCGCCCTCCGACCCCCAGAGGTCGTTGCTGTCGCTAGAGTTCTCACCAGTCTTTTTATCTCCGCTGCCCCACAAGTCATTGGAGTCAGCGGCAATAAGTTGGGTGTGGTTGTCCGTGACTGCTTCTGCAGTTGTTTGGGCTGAGGTGGACTCAGAGGAGTCTTCTGCTTGCTCCAAGCTAATACCGCCCGATGGGTCTTTCGGGGTGCTTGGGTTTCCTTCACGCATGGCAGGCCCGGCGATTTTCGAGCCGAAGCCATGGTCGTGAGTAGAGTCTTCCTGCGCGGACGTGTCAAAGGTGCCATTGACAAGAACGAGCTGAATATCAGCGCATTTGTCGTCGGAGACTTCCTTCTTTTCGGTCTCGGTCTGGGCCATAGCGGTAGGTACAGACAGGCCGAACATGGCTACAACGGAAGCCGTGGCGGCGTAGGAGAATGCGGCTTTTATCGGTTTCACCGTCTTAGTCCTCTCGTCCAATGGAGTGAACAGCCCACGTTCCGTGGTTGTCCTTGGCGGTTACTTTTTGCTTGTAAAGAGTTGGCTTGTCTTCCTTGGGTTGCTTGACCTCTAGCTCTACGGAGGTCGTATCTCCCTCGGACGGCTGCATAGTCAAGCACCAGGTCGTACCTTCGGGAGCAGCCTTGGGCAGAATCTTCATCCAGTCCTGCTTTTGCATTTCGCTGTCTTTGGTCAAAGACGCCTTGACGCCATTGGCGTCGGCATCAAAATAAGCCTTTTCAAACTTGGCGATAGCTGCACGCGGTGAGTCCTCCTGGGAGACATCAACGTCATTGTTTCCCCCGCAACGATCTCCGACCTCTGCGACTTCTTTCGAAGTATCAGAGATGGGTTGCGGGCCCTTTTGCTCCACTTGGTCAGCAACCGGCGAGGATTGTTCGGTTTCGCCCTGTGCTTCGGTCGTCTCGGGCGAATCGCTCCCCTGGTTCAGGTAGGTTGCAGCGCCAATGGCTACCAATGCGAGTACGGCTACACCGAGTGCTATCGGCGCTGCAGATCCGCGCTTTTTCGGCTCAGAGGGTGCGCTCTCTTCATTCTCGTTGCGTGCCGGACGAGATAGCTTGGGCTTTTTAACAGCCTTCGGCTTCTTTTTTGGCTGCGGTTTCTCCTCTACAGGCTGTTCCGGCTGCTTATCGGCTACGTCTTCTTCCGCTTTTGTGCTCTCGTTAGCCCCGTCGAGGGCGCGTAGCTCCGGCTTGGAAGAGTTTTTGTCCTTGTCCTGGTTGTTTAGTGCGTCAAGCCAGTCGTCCATGGGTATTCCTCATTTCTCGGCTGTTGCCGCAGACAAATTAGACGGTCTTGTGGTCGATGGTCATATCTGCCGACACTGCGCCCAGTTCACCGCTTTGGGAAGTAGGCAGGTTTTCCACGTGGTCGATAACCGCGTTGTGCAGGTTATTGAGGTTTTCCTGGGCGTACTCCGGCAGCGTAGACGCTGCGTTTTGGCCTGCTTGCTGAATGAAGGCCACCTCATTCGCTGGAAGCGCAACGGTGTTTTCTCCGGCTGCGGTAGAAATCGTCACATCGCCATCGAAGGGCTGGGCGGTGCCCTGCGCGGTAACCGTGATTCCTGGCGCACTCACGGTCGCTGACGCGCCTTCTACTTCGTTGGTTTCTACCGGCGCAGCTGGGGCAGGCTCCGGCTGGCTAGGTACAGGAGCCGAGGCTGGTGTTGGCTGTTCCGGCTGTTCTGGCTGTACAGGAGCCGATTCAACGGCCTGTGGGGCAGGCTGATGATTTTCTTCTACCGGCTGAATGTCCTCTACTTCACTAGCGTCTTCTGCCTCACCGTTTTGTGGCACCACAGCAGGCTGGTCGGCGATTGGCTGTTCTTCTACTGCTGGCTCAGTGGTGTGGACGGCAGGCTGGTAAGTCGGCTCGGTAGCAATGTCTACCGGCTCATTGTTAATGGCAGGTTCTGCTGCCGGCTGTTCGGAGATAACTTCATCGCTCCACTGTGGGGTTGCGGAGTTGTTGTTGCCATTGTCAGATTCCACCGGCTTTGGTGCCGGAGTTTCAGCTTCGGTGCCCGGCTGAGATTCGTTGGAGGCAGTCGGAGCAGTCTCGGTACCTGGCTGCGCATTGTTAGCTGGCTGAGCCGGAATATTGGACTGGTTAGGAAGCTGCGCGTCGATCTCGGTTCCCGGCTGGGCGTTATTGGCAGCGGCGGATTCTTCTTCCCCGCCGTTGTTGCCCGCGGAGTTGTTATCGGTGTCCGTACCAGGCTGTGCTTCGCTTGCAGCTTGTGCGTCGGAATCATCGGAGGCGGTGGTATCCGTGCCGGGCTGGGCACCAGTAGATTCCTCGGCCTGCGCCGAGGCAGCGCTTACGCCAGTAACAGCACTCAAGGCGACGAGCGTGGCGGCGCTTGTGGAAATAGCGGTGCGGATATTGACCATTGGTCCCTCTCTACAATGTGTGCGTCATTTCTCATTTTGCGCGTTCTGCGCGTTCTGCGCGTTCTGCGTCGCACTCCATTGTGGCGCAAGCCCTGTGCCATTCCAACAGCAATTGTTTATTATTTTTGCCTTTTAACTTTCCCCAAGGTTTTCACATGCGTTTACTTTCCCTTTATGCACTGGGACTTTCTCCTTTATTTACCGAAATTCCCGAATTTAATTCACAGCAATAAAACGGGCCAATACCCCCATCTCGGGGCGGGTGTTAACATTCTTATTAGTTGATGATATGTCCGCATTTTGCTGCTTTTTACAGAAAAACACCCCAGAATGGAACATTCTGGGGTGTCTGACCAGCCCTAACGGGCAAGAAAGCTACAGCTTTCGCTACTCCTGCGGGGGTATCCCGTTGAGCAATTCTTCTAAGGAAGATTTTGGAATCCGGTATCGACCACTCGGCAAGCGGACAACTCCGTCAATTTTTCCGGACGCGGCCCACGCCTGCACCGAACGTCGAGAGACGTTGGGAAGCAGTTCTGCAGCTTCTCCCGAGGTCAGCCACACTTCTTCGTTGGTCTGCTCAGCGTCTCCTGTAGTCATGTCGGTCATATTACATCCACTCCAGCTGGCGTCAATCACGCGATTGGCACACTCTGCGCGTTCTGCGCGTATTGCGCCTTTTGCGCTTTTTGTCTATTCTCGTTTCTACCTCGGGCCATAAAGCTGGCTTTGTCGAGGTTTTCTTGAACCATTTTATATAGGTAACACTTAGCCCTGCTAGGAGGGCATTTATGGATACCAAAGTCACCTTTCGTATTGATGCACACCTCAAAGAAGAGCTGCATCATATGGCTATCTGTCAGCATACAACGATGAATGCGCTGATCGTTCAGGCCATTTCTGAGAGTCTTGCCAGATACCTTGGAGAACGCTGTCTGGTTAAAAAAGGTCTAGCGCACTAGGTTTTTAGCCCCATAGAATTCGGGGCCATGGCGAGGAAGAAGAAAGAAGACCCCAATCAGATCTCCCTTTTCGACTTCTTAGGAGAAAGCACCAATGATCTACAAAGCGACAATCCAGCAGGCCTATCAGGACGCAGGACGCGAACTAAGCGAGCCGGAGTTGACCGAGACCTACGAAGCAATGATGAGTCAGTGGGAGCAGACCTCCGCGAGGAATCTGCAGATACTCACCGACCGTTGGAAGCAGAAGACGGGCAAGCAGACAGTCGACGCACTAACGCGGGGACAGCTTCTGAATCTGGCCGACCAGCAGGCGAGCGAGGAAGTCCGCAGCGAGTGGCTCGACCCGCTCACCCAGGAAGTAATCGAGGACAATCTTCTCCACGACGAGATGAATCCACCGAGCCTGCAGGTTCTCACCTCCCCGAATCTGTGGATGACTCAGTGGAATCTCCTTCCCGACAACGACGCACTCAACGAACTAGCAGCGAGCCTGTGGCCGGAGAAGAGCTCGAAGTGGCTGCTGGTGGCAACGGCACTACTGCAAGTCAGCGACCATCAGAACAAGGAGTACCCGACCGAGCAGGACTCGACACTTCTTCCCGCCTTCGAGGCGAAGGTCAATCACGCAATGACGCTCAACTAGATCCGGTTTGGACAAATATCGCCGCGATTGAGGCGGCTATTGCCTACCGAGACGGTGACAGTCTTGATGATAGCCAGCGCCAGGCGCTGGAACAATACCGCTCTTGGGGTGCTTTCTCCCAGGTCTTCGATGAACACAACGAGCGCTACGCACCTGCCCGCCAGCGTCTTCGCGAGCTACTAAGCGACGACGAATACACGGCAGCTAGGCGCACAATTCTTACCGCCTATTACACTCCCCCAAGCCTTACTTCCACCATCTGGGATAGCCTTCGCACCGCAGGATATACCGAGGGAAAGGTGCTCGAACCCGGAGTTGGAGCAGGTGGATTTATTGACGCGGCCCCCGAGGGTGCAGACGTTGTAGGCATTGAGCGCGACCCTATGAGCGCGCTTATCGCTAATGCTCGCTACCCCGAGTCGCAGATTCGTCGCGAAGACTTCGCGGATACCTCAATTGCCGATAACTCCTTCGTCGCCACCATCGGCAATGTTCCTTTCTCCCAGACCGCACCTTACGACCCGCACCACAACCGTGCGGGCCTATCCACGCACAACTACTTCATTTCCAAGTCCATCGACTTGACCGCCCCAGGTGGCTATGTTGCTGTTCTAACCTCCCAGCACTCTGCCGATTCGGCTGGGCGCGGGGCTACCAGCGTGCAGCAAGCACTTACTGACCGCGCCGATTTCATCACTGGCGTGCGCCTGCCTGGCGGCTCAAACGGTGCTTTTGCCGATTTTGCTGGCACCGAAGTAGGCACTGATGTTCTCGTCTTCCGTGTCCGCGACGAAAATCAGGAACCTAGTGCGCGTACCGAGGAATTCTGCCGGAAACAGTCCATTACGGTGGGCGATACCACCCGTGCGATAAATAAGTTCTTCGCAGATAATCCAGACCACGTACTCGGTACGTGGAGGGAAGTTTCTTCCCAGTTCGGGCCAACCCTAGAGGTACGCAGCGACAATACGGACAACGTGGCAGACCAGCTGGGCGATATTTTACGCCGCGATATTTCTACTGCTGTCGCCAACGGCCAGGGGCTTACCGCTAGTCCAGAAACGATTAACCACGCCGAACAACTAGACGTCTCTGGCCTTATTGAGGCCCGCCGAGAACAGCTTCAAGATACTTTGGGCGCATTGCGCTATATCGACAATGACGACGGCAGCGTGCAATTCCAGCAGCTTAATCCCATCGGTGGCAGCGGCGAGTCCGCATGGGAAGACGTCAAATGCGCTAAGAAATACCAGCAGGAATGGAAAGCCATTGTTGACCTGCGCAATACCACCGAAGCAGTCCTAGAAGCCTGCCGCGAGGGGCAAGAAGACGAGCTTCCCGCACTACGCGAGGTTCTTAACACTCAATACGACGCTTACGCCAGCACTTACGGCCCGCTTAATCGCTTTACTGTCCAAGCTGCCAAGGAAAAGACGCCAGAGCGTATCTCGGCTGACTTCGAGAAAAAGGTTGACCTGTGGCGCAAGCACAACGCCGTCGATGATCGCCCTTTCGAGGGGGAACTACCCGAGGAAGTCACCGCACGGCTATGGGACGAAGCCAAGCAGCCCAGCACCCGCGAGCAGCGCAAGCAACTGCACCTTTCTGGCGCACTGCGCCGCGACCCGTATGTCACGGCTGTTCTAGCACTCGAAGACTTCAATGACGATACCCAGCAGGCCACCAAGGGCCCGCTGTTTACTACTAACCCACTGCGCTCTATCGATACTCCTACCAGTGCCGATTCGGCCCAGGACGCGGTAGTTATCGCTCAAAACCATAACTTGCCCATGACTACTGCCACCTTTGCAGAGCTTTTGGGAAATACCGACGAAGACGCCCTTGCCCGCGAGCTGACCGAAAATAAGGTTGCTTTTCGTCACCCGCACCGCCCTGACGAGTGGGTTCCAGCAACCAAGTACCTTTCTGGGTCTATCTATCCCAAGCTGGAAACTGCCCGCCAGGTCGCGCACAACGATCCGCGCTTTCTTCCCAATGTCGCAGGCTTGGAAGAAGCGTTGCCGGACAAGGTCACCAGCGGAATCAAGATGAGTCTAGGTGCGACGTGGATACCTGATGATGTCTACCGCGATTTCATCATTGACACCTTGGATATTCCCGCCAGCCTGCACAATCGAGTCACAGTAAACAACCGCGCCGATGAATGGTTTGTCAGCACGCCAAAGGATTGGCACACGCGAGAAGAAGTCGATCTGAAATGGGGCGTGCGCGCGGCTAACGCAAATGGCCAATACAACTTCAATGATGAAGAGTTTAAGGATTTCAGCCATGCTGGTATCGCCCACTCTGGTGCCGACGCCACTGTCTACTCGGCAGCAAAGCTCATTGAAGACACCATGAACATGCGCCCGCCGCAGCTCAACATGTCCAAATACGCCAAGCTGGATAAAGGCTACGGAGAAAATGCGCTAGTCGTCCACCGCAAGGCTTCTGCCTTTGCCGGTTCCAAGGTGGAAGGACTAGAAAAGCACTTTTCCCGCTGGGTCACCCAAGACCCAGCGCGCTATGAGCGCCTAGTTGACGTCTATAACCGCACGCTCAATGGTGTTGTTGCCCCCAGCTATGACGGTTCTCGCCGCGAGATTGCAGGCATTAGCGACCGCTACAAGCCCTACCCATATCAGCTCAACGCAGTCGAGCGCATGCTCAACGAACCAGGTGTGCTGCTAAACCACGTTGTCGGTGCCGGTAAAACCGGCAGCATGCTCATGGGTGCCATGGAGCTAAAGCGCCTCGGCGTTGCTAAACAGCCTTGGATGGTGGTTCCTAACCACCTCGTAGAGCAGGTAGGAATTGAGGCAAAGCAGTGGTTCCCCGGTGCGAATATGCTGGTAGAAACCCGCAGTGGCAGCAGCCGCAAAGATGACCGTCAGCGTCTTCTTGCCCAAGCCGCAGCCAATGACTGGGAGCTAGTCATTGTCTCTATGAGCTCGTTCGGTGAGATGAGCATGTCCGCTGACTACCTGCGCGACTACCGCGACAGCGTCTTAGACGAGTTCGAGCGCGACCTGCAGGAAATCCAAGACAACGAGGTAGACGAGCAGACCCGCCGCGATAACACGCGCCGAATCGAGCAAAAGCGCGACAAGTTCGAGCAGAGCATGAACCAAAAAATCGACAAGATTTCTCGCGGCGACACAATCCCTTGGGATCAAACGCGCGGCGACTACATCATTGTCGACGAGGCCCACAATTATAAAAACCTCCGGCGCGTATCCAAGCTGGCTGACCTTGCCGAAGAAGGCTCTGACCGCGCTACTGACCTCGACGTGAAACTGCGCTACCTACGCGGAGAAAAAGGCAGCGACCATCCTATTGCCACCTTTGCCACTGGTACGCCTATTGCCAATTCCATCGCCGAAATCTACACCATGCTCAACTATCTTCGGCCCGATCTTCTCCACGAAGCAGGCATGCATGGTGTGAACTCCTGGGCGCAAAACTTCACCTCGAAGCGCAGCGAAATTGGCTTTACCGCTGGCAATAAAATCAAGCCACAAACCCGCATTGCCAGCTATGAAAACCTTGCAGAGCTGGCCCAAATGTGCGCGCCCATGGCCGACACCATCACCCGCGACGATATTCCGCGCAAGCTACCCAGCATTAAAGGCGGTGAGACTACCGTCGTGGAATTCGACGTAGACCAAGAAACCAAGGACTTAATTCAAGATCTTTCCTGGCGCGAAGATAATCAGCCAGACAACCCCAAAATCGACAATGCCCTAAAGATTATGAGCGACGGCAAAAACGCCACGCTCTCGCCAGAATTGGCTAACCTTCCGCCCGCCCAAGGTGTCGGTCGAGTTCATGCTGTTGTCCAAAACGTCGTGCGCGAGTGGCAGGACAATAAAGACAACGAGTACACCGACCAGCAGGGCAATATTTCGCCTAATCGTGGTGGTCTACAGCTTATTTTCTGCGATAAGGGAGTGCCCAAGCCTGACGGGTCATTCTCCATGTATGAGGCAATCCGCGACCAGCTTGTCGAAGCCGGCATGGATAAAGACCGCATTCGCTTTATCCACGACTGGGATAATAAGCGCACCCAGCTTTTTGACGACTGCAATAACGGCAAAGTCGATGTGCTTATTGCCAATACGGCCAAGCTAGGAACCGGCGCAAATATCCAATCTCGCGGCGTTGCTATCCACCACGTAGACGTTCCCTGGCGTCCTGCCGACCTAGAGCAGCAGGACGGACGTTTCTTCCGCCAAGGCAACCAGAACGACGAAGTCGCCCGCTATACCTACGTTGGACGCGGCACCTACGACGGGCATTCTTGGGCCACTATCGAGCGCAAAGGCCGGTTTACCAACCAATTCTGGAATGCTGACCGCTCCATGCGCTCAATTGCCCCGCTCGAAGACAACGACCTAGAAGCCATGGCCCAAAACAAGGCTATCGCTACCGGAAACCCTGACTTCGTGCGCAAAGCAGAGCTCACCAAACAGGTAGAAAAGCTCGAAGCTGCCGCCGATGAACACACAGCACTCGCCGAATCCAACGTTCTCACCCGCAGGCAAGCACAAGAAGGCCTCGCCCGCGCCCAACGACGCCTAGACCGAACCGAAGGACTAGTAGACCAAGCAGAACAATGGGCAGACACCGACTCAAAGGAGCGCACCTGGAATATCAACAACTCCCATCAAGACTCCCGCGAAGAAGCCACTAGCGCCCTTATTAACCGTCTCAAAGAGGTCAAAGACTCGCGCAGCACCGACTACCAGCCAGTAGGTACTATCGCTGGAATCTCGTTTGCGGCACGTTTCGACGCGATTAATGGCAGCGTTCAGGTTAAATCCGACTTCGGGCAAGTAGGCCGTGACGCCATTGAAAAATGGGTCATTGACCCCACCTACGCGCACTCGGGCATTACTCCTGAAGAAATCAAGAACAAACAAAGCGGACTGCTCACCCAGCTAGAAAATACGGTGCGCTCAGCCCCCGACCGCGTTGACCAAACCCGCGCAGACATCACCAACCATCAGCAAACAATCGACGATATTGACCAACTCGGGGACCCAGAGTCCTTCCCCCAGCAAGACCAGCTGGACTCGGCTCGCAAAGAACTCAACACGGTCACTCAACGCCTGGCTGACTTCGACGCCTCCGACGCAGAAGTTCGCCGACGCCAAGAATATGCCAGCCGACTCGCCAGCAAAGGGCGCAGCCCCGGCTACTCCCTAGAGCTCAACCCCACCGGGTTCATGCGCGATACAGGAATGATCTGCCACCCAGACAGCAAACCCATCTCCCACACAGCAGGAGACACTGCACTTATGGATCCTCCTGCCGACCCTGAACTTCACCCCGAAGCACAGACAAGCATGGACTTCCTCGACGGACTCGGCCTTGGAGATGAAACAAGCAATAGTCCCCACAGTGACGGCCAAGAAGAAAACTCATCCCAGCCCCTAGACGAAGAACAAGAGGACGATAACGGAAATGAGCTGTAGCACACCCCTCAACGCAGCATGTACAATGAACGCAGAACACGCAACACGCGCAGACCTTCCTGCGAAATTCCAGCTATTAAATCACACCGGTGTGATTTAATAGGCGGAGAAAATAAAAAGCCGCACCCCACACTCATGGGGTGCGCAGCGCGAGCGGCACACACCCTCGGTTCAAGTCCAGGGCGCGCACATTCCTCAAAACGAGGAAACCCCCGCATCATAGAGTTGGCGCTCTAGCGGGGGTCCAAACGAAAAACGACACCGACCGTGTCGATTCAGACTTTACCACTTCCACACGGACAGTGAGCAAAGCACAACACGGTCGGTGCCGATAGTCCGAAAGGAGACTACGACACCATGCAGCCCCGAGACGAGCGCCGCGCCAAGCTCGAAGCAGTCAAAGAACTAGCCCGCAGGCAAGAACACGACGCCGCACAAGAACTCCTCCAAGCCCAGGACGTCGGCTACACCTCTAAACTATTCGTCCAAGCACTCTTCCCCTACCGCAAAACCGAGGGAAACAACCGCACCGTCGAAACCCCACAGGGAACAATCACCATCCTCTCCCAACGAGGAGTCCCCTACGGCAAGTACCCCAGGCTCATCATGGCCTATATCATCACCCGCGCCGTAGCTAATGCCGGACGCCTCAAAGAAGGAAAAATCACCCACGAAGAAGCCTGCCGCATTCCACTAGGACACTCCATGAGCCACTTCCTCCAAGCAATCGGCATCACCGGACGCGGCACCGGAGGAGCAACCGGAAACCTGAAAAATATCCGCGAGCAGCTCCTACGCATCGCAGGTTCTTTCATCACTGTCCAAAGCGACGACGGCGTTCACGCACGCGGACGCAACACCCAAATCCTCGAAGACTGGAACCTCTGGTTCGACCCCCGCGACCCCAACCAGGGAAGCTTCATGGAATCAGAACTCGTCCTAACCCCCCAGTTCTTCAAGCACATTGCCGAAGCCCCCATCCCCATCGACCTCAATGTACTGCGCGAGCTCAACAAACCACGTTCGATGGACATTTACATCTGGCTTACCGTAAAGCAATACTGGCTGGCTAAAAACAACCGCGAAGCCTACACCTTCACTTGGGACATGATCGCCGCCAACTTCGCCACCTCAGAGATAACCTCTACGACTCAGATGCGAGACTTCAGACGACGCACAAAGGAAGCAATCGAAGAAGTTTCAAAGGTATGGCCGAACTCGGGAATTGAAGCCAACACAGACGGCGTAACGGTCACGAGGACTGCTCCATCAGTTCACCAGAAGCCACCGCGCCCCGAACTCGACTAAACCGAACACGGAAGACTAGCGCCCTACGGGGCGCTTTCTTTTTGCCCAAAACAGCGTGCACAGATTTACCCTCACGCAAAATACGGCTGCGCTGATTTACCCATACGGAAACCCACATGAGACTACTGCGCATAAGTTGACACATGCCTGCGCATAAGTTGACACATGGCAGGTTCTCCCAGCTCAACCTGCGCATAAGTTGACACACAGAAAAAGAGCCTGCGCATAAGTTGACACATGCCTGCGCATAAGTTGACACATGCCTGCGCATAAGTTGACACATGCCTGCGCATAAGTTGACACATAAAGGCACTTATACACAGGGTTTAACCTGCGAGTTTACCTATTTTCCCAGGTGGCTTATAACTATATCCCTGTAGATCTATATCCCCAGCTGATCAACCAACAAAACCGTTCAATACGGGTTACGGTTTATGCTCCCGCCTCGCCTTACGGCTCGTTGGGCTGCCGCCCAAATCAAAGATTTGGTTGCCACCAAAACACCCCACAACAACCACGGGCCTGACCCCGGACAGTGGACACATCGGGGGTTAGCTATGCTGCTTTGGTCAGTGTAGCTGATGTGAGTGCTTCGACCATTCCTGTTGAGAAAGGGTACCTAGAGTTGGAAGACGATAAAAACGTAGAGAACTTTGTAGACTGCCGCGAAATCCGCACGGTTTTCAAACCAACTTGGGTGAGCTGGTGGTTCCACAAGATTTTTACGTTCCCGCGCGTTGAGTGCGATGGGATCGTAAGCAATTGTCACTGGGGAAGAGACAAAGCGTTAGTGAAGGATGGTGGGACGGTTACGGTTGGATTTAGTTATCGTATTTTTCATGATACGAAAATTAGATGTAAGAGCTCCCCTATCGAGGTTTCCCCTTCACATGCTGAGTTAGAAGCCAAGACAGCCATAATTAACAACTCCCCGATGACTGCCGTGCTCTACTAGCATTCGTCTCGAGCCTATCGATGGTTCGGGCGCGTACTTCCCGCGACGTTGTGAACGCGGGCCTAACCCCCGGACAGTGGACACGTCAGGGTTAGGCCCTATGGCGGAACATACGCTATAACATATGCCTAAACATATGTCCCGCCATATGGCAAGACATATCAAGCCTTCTAGGGCTGGTGTGAGATGAGTTTTTCGTAATTGGCAAACAATAGCTCCTGGCGCTGCCGAACAGTTGTCAGCTTTCGTGGCGCGCCAAACGCTTTATCCACCTCGCGGTCGAGCGCATCATGCGCTTTGATGAGTTCCGGTGCCATCGCGAGTGGGTTGTAGTGCTCGGCCAGCGAGCGTTCTGGGTGCAGCGCGCGGGCGTCGAGCACCTTCTTGCCCGCTTTAATAATTCGCTGCCGCGTCTTCTCGTCGAGTTCTGGCACTGGGAAAGTATTCCACGTCAAAGTGTTAGCAAAACGGAGATCAGACTTGAGTCGTCCTCCGATGCTTTTCTGCCACGTAATGAACATCGACGACGACGCTAGCGCAAACATCAGGCCGTCTGGATCTTGAGCATGGAATACTAGGTCAGAAGCGATTACGTTTGATGGATACCTTTGTACGGTGAAATACGAGCGGCGTTCGCTTACTACCTTCGGCAGGCAAAGGTAATCAGTATCCGGTTGCGACCGCTGGCCGAATAAGTGCGGAGTTTCAGCCATTTTCCGTGTACTTGCCGCTTTACTGTCGGCTCGAAAAGACTTAACCGCTTCTAGACGCTTTTTCAGAACCGGACTCTGGGCAATGTCTGACGGTGCTACATCTACAAGCCATAGACACCACCGATCTAAGCCGTTCATTAGCTCTCGACTACCCCGGAAAGGGCGAACATACTTTGCCGCTACGGGGTCACTCATAACCTCGTCGTATTCGTCGACCTCAACTAGAAGGTTGCCGCCATCTCGCGCCATATTTCCAAAAGTTGCGGGCGATATTTCCGACGAAATAGGATGCCGGGATTTATCGACAAGAACATTAGGGCCGTCTACTAAATAGGCATTAATGGACTGGCCTACTTCCACTGAGACTGGCTCGCCCTTTACATCGGGATAATCCCACAGACGTGGACGTGGTTGACTCTCCTTATCGAAGCCAACAATGACGCAGTGAACAGCAGCTTTACCGGGTGCTTCAGAGTCCCACGCAAACGTGCGGTGAGCGAAACGAATACGCCACCCTGCTTTGAAGATAGGCCCAAATAGCCGTGGAACTTGATCACCTTGAGTAATTGAATTGGTGGTGACAAACGCAAAACGACCCTCTCGGGACTTAAAGAAATCCAAGCACTTTGCATGCCAGCCGGTGACGTAGTCCAAGCGTGAAATGTCCTTAGTGCCCCACAAGTCTCGGAGTTCTTGAGCTTGTTCAGCAGTTCTCGTCGCATGCCCCAAAAACGGCGGGTTACCGAAGATATACGTCTTGGCGGCAGAAGCCGAGAGTATGTCTGCCCAATCAAGCTGCAGGGCATTGCCGTGCACAATGTGCGCGGTAATCTTAATCGGCAACCGCTCCGGAGGCCTACCCACAGCGTTGGCAAGCTCCTTGTTGGCCTGATGGTCAACTAGGAACATGGCAGTCTCAGCAATCTTGGCAGGCCACCAATTCAGCTCAATGCCGTAGAACTGCCCAATGGACAGTTTCTGCTCCCTGTCGATTTGGGGTAGTTGGTACCGCGAGTCTGCGTAGTTGGTACCGGTGTTCCGCGTACCCGGTACTGCAAGGGGTTTTCTTTCATAGTTGATGTTGGCGACACCACAATCCGCTGGTGTTGCGTCAACTTCTACTTGGAAGGAGCCGGTCCTTGTGGCTAACTTCAAACAGATCATCGCGATGTGCCTTGATGGTGCTAGCTACGCGCAGATCACACATGCATTGGGATGTTCACGACGAGAAGTATCCCGAGCAAAGAAAGTCATCAACGATGAGGCACTAACTCCAGAGCGTTTCCGTCAGCTCCCACCGGGATGGTTCGATGATCGATTCAGTGATGGCCGGAGTAAGCGGTCGTTGCCCTACGACCAGCCTGATTTTCATGCTCTTGCACGCAAGCTGAAAGGTACGAAGCATGTGACCAGGCATAAGCTGTGGATGGACTACGTGTCGAAGCCTTGTCCGACGGATAAGACAAAGTACCAGTACTCCCAGTTCTGCAGTGGGCTCAATGAGTTTCTGCGTGCCAACGATCTCGTCGAAGTTATCACCCATGAGCCAGGGCAAGAGCTTTATGTCGACTGGGCCGGTGACAAAGTGCCTGTAGTAGATCAGGCCAGTGGTGATACCGTGTTCAAGGCGTCATTGTTTGTCTCGGTCAGCCCGTACTCAGGGCTGATGTACGTTACTGCTGCTGCGAATGAGAAGATGTCGGCGTGGATTGAGTGCCATGTTAAGGCGTTGAATTATCTTGGCAAAGTACCAGCAATCATCGTGCCAGATAATGCTTCTACGGCGACTTATCGGCCGAAGAAGACCTCTACATACCGGATGGTCACTGACCGCTACGCAGCGTTTGCTGACTATTACGGGGTCACGATTGTGCCGACTAGGCCCGGCAGGCCTCGTGACAAGGCAGCGGTAGAGCGTGCCGTGAAAATCGCCTACACCAAAATCCTGGGTTACTTTAGCAACGAGGTCTTCTATAACCTTGATGAGCTTAATGAGGCGATCGCTTGCCGTCTTGCTGTTATCAACGGCGCAATGACGCGGCCTGATGGCTCAACACGGCAGATGCGCTTTGATAAAGAAGAGGCACCAATGATGCGGGATCTTCCGCCGACGCCGTTTACGGAAGTGTCTTATAAGCGGCTTAAAGTCGATCGCAACTGGCACATCACCTGTGACTACCAGTACTACTCAGTGCCATTTCAGCTGGTAGGAGAGTCGGTAACAGTCAGGCTCACCCCGCAACTGGTGAGCGTCTTCAACGGGGAGCAGCTTGTTGCTGAACACACGCGCCTTCACGGATTCAAATACCGGTATTCCACCAACCCTCAGCATGGGCCGCGTGGCGATGATGAAGGCCACAAGGCGCTTACCCGTGATGAGCTTTTGGCCTGGGCCTCGTCGTTTGGGGCAGCAACGCACGCAGTCATAGCGATGATCCTCGACCGCAATAGTGCCGCCGTACCCCGCGGACTCATCCAGGCACGCAACGTGTTGGCCAACCTGGGCAAAAAGCACAACAAAGCCACCCTGGAACCTGCCTGCCAGCAGGTCGTGGACAAGAAGCTGGCCCCAACGATGGCAGTGATCAAACGCCTCCAGACTGACATTGCCCACGCCCAACAACATCCCGGGGAACCAGGGCCAAAAACACAGCCTGTGGCCAAGCGCCAACCACGCCCAAGTACCCCGCTTACCGGCGACGTGGCCGATGCCGTCTTTATCCGGCCTGCTGACCACTACGAAAACTAGAAGGAGTGTGAAAAATCATGAGCAGCATCGACGACGAGATTGTGCGGGCAAAAATGCGCAAGCTTCGTGTATCAACCTTCGCTGACATCTTCTACGAGGTTGTCAACGACGAGGCCTATGCGGATGCGCTACCAGAAGACATCTTCCTCGCCGCAGTCGAAGAAGCCTACACACAACGCCAACAGCGCAATATCGCCAAGGCCATCACCCAGGCACAATTCCGATACCCGGATGCAAGCCTGGCTGAAATCACCCGGGCAGAACAACGTGGTATCAACATGCGCCAGCTGAAACGAATCGCAGCAACCAACTGGCGGGAAAACCCGACCAACATACACATCCTCGCACCGACCGGAACAGGCAAGACATACATTGCCTGCGCCATCGGCATCGCCGCATGCAAAGCCGGATATTCCGTGGCGTACTACCGGCTGGATCAACTTGTAGACATGCTGGCGGTCTTCTCACCGACTGACCAAAACTACCTCGATAAGATGCGGAAACTGATCAACGTCGATGTCCTTATCATCGACGACTTTATGACCATCAGCATCAACCAGCGCGGGCAAGAAGACCTAGCCAAGATCATATTCGACCGCGACGGAAGGCTCCCAACACTGATCTCTTCCCAATCAGCTGCCGCCTACTGGGTTGAAACACTGCCAGACAGAGTCGGAGCCGATTCACTCGTAAGCCGCCTCAACAACGGCCACCGAATCCATATCGGAGACTTCGACATGCGTAAAGCCACCGCCCCGACCACCCCAGACGACTAAGACTAACGGCCCGGGCCGACGTACCCCTCGGCCCGGTACCAACTACCCGGAACACGACAGTACCGAGTCCCCAGAACACCGGTACCAAAAACTCGCATCTGACAACCCGCCATATGGCAGGACTGACGGGCGCGCTGATTTACCCTCACAGCTGCGCCGCTTTAAGCGTTTTTCAACGCCCGATACACCGTAGGACGGGTAACCCCGAATTCCCGCGCTAGTGCTGCCTTTGACTCCCCCGCCAGCACACGCCGCTTAATCTCCGCTACCTGCTGCGGGCTAAGAGCCGGTTTGCGACCTTTGTACTTGCCTGCCTTTTTCGCCAACGCAATCCCCTCCGCCTGACGCTCGCGGATAATGGCCCGCTCAAACTCCGCAAACGAACCCAAAATACCCAGCATTAAATCCGCACGCGGATCCGTGGTGTCTTTCGCAAACGCGAGATTCTCATGCAGAAAAGTAACAGTCACACCCTTGCCGGTAAGCTCATCAACAATACCGCGAAGATCCGTAAGCGAACGGGCGAGACGGTCAATCGACGACACGACAAGCTCGTCACCGTCGCGCACATACGCCATACACTCGACAAGCCCAGGGCGCGCAGCCTTGGTACGGCCGGAAACCTTATCCTCAAAGAAACGGTCAATCCTGCCAGACATATTGAGCAGTTCTTTCTGACGCTGATTATTCTGCTCCACCGACGAGACACGGATATAGCCCACCCGCTGCCCATGCGAACCAGAGTCACTGCCCATTAGTCTTCGCCCCGCGAAGGTTTAAAGGAAACAGTCTCTTGTTCTATGACCGCATCACGATACGACTCGATTGCATCCGAGAGGGCGTAAAGCTGAACGCCGTCGAGACCGTCAGCGTCAGCAAGCAAGGCTTGCACAATCCTGCCCAACGCCTGCTGCCCCGACGACAGCCCACCATGCAGATCTTTCACCCGCGCCAACGCGGGCACAGAGTCAATATGACTTTCAATATGGAAACCATCCGACGATAACACCACACTCACCACTTTCTGTAAACATAAGGCCTAGACCCTCCTAGACACGTGTAAAACAATGCTAGTAACGGCCCTATTTTACAGGAAACATTCTGTCGCACACCGGCGTAACAATAGGGTGTACCCAAATGAGCGCCACGCTCGTAGTTACTGGCCTTAGGCGCCGTGAACAGGGAGTGACGCGGATCTCTCTCGCAGTAGACATAACTACACCATCCATCCGGTACACTTACGTTGTTCACGATTAAACGATTAAGGAGACGCGCATGTCCACGATGACGAAACGGCGACGCTGGTCGCTGCTGGTGACTGTCGGAGCGGGGCTCCTACTGATCACCCTCGACAACTCGATCCTGTACACGGCATTGCCGACACTGACCGAGGACCTTCAGGCATCAAGCACCCAGAGCCTGTGGATCATCAACGCCTACCCCCTGGTGATGGCGGGCCTGCTGCTCGGTAGCGGGACCCTCGGTGATCGCATCGGCCACACGCAGATGTTCGTCGTCGGCCTGGTGATCTTCGGGTTGGCGTCCCTGCTCGCAGCGTTGGCGCCGTCGCCCGAGGTGCTGATCGGTGCACGCGCTGTGCTCGCTGTCGGTGCGGCAGCGATGATGCCGGCAACCCTGGCACTGATCCGCACGTACTTCACGGTCGAGCGCGAGCGGAACCTCGCGATCGCGATCTGGGGCAGCCTCTCCGTGGTGGGTGCCGCGCTGGGCCCCATCCTCGGCGGAACTTTGCTCGAGAACTTCTGGTGGGGCTCGGTGTTCCTGGTGAACGTGCCCGTAGTGGCGCTGGCGCTGGTTGCTACCTGGTTGATCCGCCCGGCCAATGACCCGGATCCTTCGAAGCGCTGGGATGCCGTGTCTTCGATACTGGTGATGATCGGGCTCGTCGGAACGGTGGTGGCCATCAAGGAGATCGGCCACGCGCCCCCGTCTGTCGCGACCATTGTTGTTGCGCTGCTCGTTGCTGCCATCGGGTTCTGGCTCTTCGTGCGCCGTCAGCGGCGCCTGGAGAATCCGCTGCTGGAGTTCTCCATCTTCCTCAACCCGGCGTTCAGTGCTGGCGTGCTCGCCGCGGCGTTCGCGATGTTCGCCATCGGTGGCATCCAGCTTGTCACCACGCAACGGTTCCAGCAGGTCGTCGGCTTCAGTCCGCTGGAGGCTGGGCTTTTGGTTGCCGTGATTGCCGTGGGCTCGTTGCCGACAGCGCTCCTGGGTGGTGCCTTCTTGCACCGTGTCGGGCTGCTCGCGCTGATCACCGGTGGTCTCGCCGTCGCCACCGGCGGCGTCGTGGTGACGGTAGTCGGGTTCCAATCATCCTTCGGCGTGCTGGTTCTCGGCCTTCTGGTGACGGGTGCCGGTCTCGGAGCTGCCATGTCGGTCGCCTCCACCGCCATCATCGGGAACGTGCCGGTGCGCCGTGCAGGCATGGCCGCTTCCCTCGAAGAGGTCTCCTACGAGTTCGGCAGCCTCATCGCCGTGTCCGTGCTCGGAAGCCTGCTCACGGCCATCTATACCGCCAGTGTTGTCCTCCCCAACGGCGCACCGGCGGCGGCTGGTGACGGTATCGCTGAGGCACTGGAGGCGGCGCAGGGAGACGCCGCCATCATTCAGGCGGCCTCCACGGCCTTCGACTCCGCGTACCTCGTCGTGATGCTAGTCGTTGCCGGCGTCCTGGCAGCGGCCACTGTCATCACGGGAGTGCTGCTGCGTCGGTACCTGCCTGGCACGCAGTCGCAGCTGCACTCCGAGCACTGACCACGAAAGGACCGCTCATGCGGACCAGCAAACGAGACTCCATCCTCCAAGCCGCCCTCCACGTTGTCGAAACCGACGGCGTCACGGCCGTCACGTACGAATCGGTGGCCGCCGCCTCCGGACTCACCAAAGGTGGGCTGCTCTACCACTTCCCCTCGAAGGACGCCCTGGTGCTCGCGCTGCACGAGCATCTTGCCGAGCGCTGGGACCACGAGATGATCAACGTCCTGGGCAAGGACCCAGACGAGGCAACGCAGGACGAGCGCGTCGCCGCCTACGCCCGCGTGAGCGCTCGCAGCGCCACTGGCCCCGAGCTGCTGTTCATGCTCGAGGCGAGCACCGACAGCGAGCTCAACAAGCCGTGGAGAAGGGTCATCTCCCGATGGATACCCGACCCTGCCGAGATTGACCCGACTGACCCTCGGGCGCTGCAGAAGATGGTCGCGTACCTTGCCGCCGACGGACTCTGGCTTAGCGAATCCGTCGGAGCCGCCCCCCTTCCGCCCGAACTGCGCGCCGCGCTGGCAGAGCACCTCGCCCACTCCGTTGCGGACGCAGCCGGAACCTCGAGCAACGCGGCGAACCGATGAGCGCATCCATCTCGCAGATCTGAACCGATCCAGGTTCGCTGCCGCTGCCTTTCGCCTTCTCAAGAGGCTGCTCGTTCGCGGCCTCGTCGAGTCAGTGCCATACAGGGGCACCCCAGCGGGACAGTTACGGCGCAGTAGTTTGCTGTTGCCAATAGGCTCGGTCTCGCCATTTTTGCGACACATCTGTCGCACTGGGTGTACCCCATTGTTTAGTAATGGTGTCCTCTACTTTGGGCGATTGCTTTCAAATGCTGGGCGCGGGGACAACAATTCTGGAAAAGCTAGTTTTGGATCTCTCCTTGGCGAAGCCGATCGAAGACGCTACCGGCGTAATTCTCGTCGAGGATGAAACCGTTGTCGGTTTCTTTGAGAACTCCTTCTTTGACTCTGCGATCCCACCACATGATTAAGGATGCGAGCGTGTAGCCGAGTTCGTATTTCTGACCAGGAACTATAAATGAGTTCTTCATGAGTTCTGGGAAGGTTAGTATTTGTCCTTCTCGGCCTCCGTTGGCAAATGTTTCAGGATCGTGTTGGGGCTCAATATGCTGAACAATCCAATACACAACGTCGTAAAAGGTTCGACTTTCAGGGCTATTCTCGGTGATTATTGGATTTAAATCTTTGGTGATGAGCTCTGTGGCCTGTTTTAAAAGCTTTTCGATTCCTGGTGTTGGAGTGGCAGATATCGCCTTTCGGAGAGGTTCAGAAAGGGATCCATATCGAACACCATTGATCCCGATGTTATCCGGCTCTGCATCTTCAACCGTTTCTTCTTGGTCTGGGTAGGGGCCTAGCTTAGACAAGAATGCGTCGACTGATTCTGCAACGGGCATGATGATCCCATCGGGATCGGTATCCACGTACAATACGGCGCCTTCTGGGAAATCTGGCAAGCCGTAGTTAATGACAAAGCATTGATGCATTCCGTCTTCGCTAGCAGCCAAGAGAAGGACTTCTTCGGGAATCTCCCACTCATCCATGAGGAAGGTTGCGTAGTCAATCAAATCAACATGAGCGCCATTGCTTGCTGTGCCGTTGCCGAAGATATCTTCAACAACGACCTCCAAGGTGTCCCCATCAGGCAGGGAAATATCTGTAAGGAAGCATTTTTCTAGGTTGAGGATGCCGCCTCCAGTTTCTGAAAGCAGCATCTTGTAATCATCAGGTAGCTTTTTGCCAAGCTTGCTTTCAAATTCAAGGATGCGTTGACTGTCTGCTGGCTGTGCAGTGTACTCAAAAAGGTTGGCGTAGTTTTTCATGATTGTCCTTTACGATTCGAGGGGTTTACCTCAAAGGGGCGATCAATGGTAGGAGGATCGTGAACTAGATACTGTTGACGGTATGCATATTGATAGCAGTAAAAATGATAATTCTCGCGTAATTAATTTGATAGAGAGATCGGAGATGAACGGGGACCCTGGATTTGATCTATTTTCCCCTCGGCTTGAGCTGAAAGCTCTACGTGAAGCAGACCATAACTTCTTGGAATGTAGGGTGTACGGTCCGGAATTTCCAAATAAATATGTGCCTGAAAGGAGTCCGGACTGGGACACTGCCCGGACGGTAAAACAAGTCTCCGTGCCGAACGGTGCAGATTGCGATACTTGGGTAAAAGTAGCAAACACTCTGATAGATGACACCCTCGCAGAAAGTGATGAAAAGGTTGACAGGGGGCCTGACGCCTGGGGCAGTCTTATCGAATCCCTCGAGAGTCGTGTTATTGAAAGGATTGTTGGCCGCTAGGTCTCTGGCTAAGTTCTTGACTGCGGCGAATCCACCCTTTAATTCTATGTTTGCTTTCGCGCAGCACAGAGAAATCTGCCTCAGCAACGCCCCGCAGATAATCCAGATGAACTTCTAAACTTAGCCACCAGTCTCAAAGAAGGGTTAAGGGTCAAAAAGTGTGTCCGGAATCGCGGATTTTCACGGATTGACCTGTAGGTTTCCGGAAAGTATATGCTCCGGAAGCATATATCTAGCCCCCGACGGGAAATCCTCGGTGTGGCAGCCGTGATGTGCTATGCGCGGCGTGGTGTGGTGTCGCAATGTCGAAGAACCAACCACGCTGCCACTGCGGCGGTGAAATGAAACGCAACGGCACCACCAGCAAAGGCACCACCAGATGGCGCTGCAAACAATGCGGCGCCTCCAGCGTCAAACGTCGAAACGACATCACCAACGCGGCAGTGTTCACCCAGTTCATCGAGCATTGCACCACCGCAATATCACTCGACGACCTAGCCAAACGAAACGGTGTTAGCCGCGCCACCATGAAGCGGCGCTTCAAGTGGTGCTGGCTCGTTGATGTGCCTGACCCCACCGCCGGCCACCACAAGCGGATCTACGACCAGGTATTTCTCGATGGCACCTACACCGCCGGTGGCTGCCTGATCGTCGCGGCGACCATCGACCACGTGATCGCCTGGCACTGGTGCAAACACGAAACCACCCGCGACTACCAACTGCTGCTTGAACGCATCGAAGCCCCACTCATCGCCGTCATCGACGGCGGCCAAGGCGCATACAGCGCAATCAAAAAGTGCTGGCCGACTACGAAAATTCAACGCTGCCTCGTCCACGCCCAACGCGTGGTCCGCCGCTACACCACCACCAACCCACGCACCGATGCCGGGCGCACCATCTACCGACTTGCGCTGAAACTGACCCGGATCACCACACTGGATGAAGCCGCCGCGTGGGGTGTGCAACTGCACGAGTTTTCAACGATCTACCGGGAATGGATGAACGAGAAAACCATGATCAAAGACCCCAAAACAGGTGCATGGACCCGCGTGTGGACCCACCACAACGTGCGCAAGGCCTACAACAGCCTCAACCATCTTTGGCGGTCCGAGATGCTGTTTGTCTACCTCAACCCGCCAGCAGGAGTCCTTGCGCCCGAGCGGATCAAATCCACCACCAACAGCTTAGAAGGCGGCATCAACGCCCAGCTCAAACTGCTCGCCAGAACCCACCGCGGCAGATCAGGCGAACGACAACGCCGCATGCTGGATTGGTGGCTCTACTTAAAAACGGAACTGCCTGACGATCCAGTACGAATCGCCAGGCAGTCCGACTGGGGCCAGGGCCAACTCGCCAAAGTATCCACCCTGACCCAACCGAGAACCAAGCCGACCACGAAACAGGACGCCCAGCCCTCTACGACAACGCTATCGACACCGACTACACCCACTCAATCGGCATTCAAAAAGGCCAAATCTAACCCCCGCGACACGCCGAGCCAGACACACATTTTGA